>CAYGIB010000327.1:0-2306 GCA_964349735.1 uncultured Oscillospiraceae bacterium
ATCATCTCCTCTTGTGGTGATTATCCAACGCATTATTGAATTGGATTGATATCATTCTAACCGATTCAATGGATAAATTGAATAGCAAAAGAGGGTATTGAATGGAGTTCTTTTGTGTATATTGTAAAAAAGAGGCGATTATTGATTGGCAAAAGCTTCGAACAGCCGAATTAAGAAGCTTTTTAAGCTTATTCATTATATATTGCACTGACACGATAAAAATGTTAGAATCTTTGCGTAGTGTACCGGTATTCGTAAGAGTGGGTGATGCCCGCTCTTTCTTTTGTAAGAACTTATTCGGAGATAGCATGACGACACGATCCAAGCTCGCACAGGCGGCGTTTGAGTTGGCCGAACCGATTGTAACAGAGATGGGGCTGGATCTGGTCGACGTCGAGTACAAGAAGGAAGGCAACGCCTACTTTCTCAGAGTTTTTATCGATCAAAGAGGCGGAATCACGATTGACGAATGCGAAAGGGTCAGCAAGGCTCTGGATCCTGTTTTCGATCAGTACCTTTCGGCCGATCCGGATTACTTTGAGGTTTCTTCCCCGGGGTTGACCCGGCCGCTGAAGACGCAAAAGGATTTCCTGAGATGCGTAGGCGAGGAGATTGAAGTGAAGCGGTACGAGGCAATAGACGGCGCTAAATGCTTGAGCGGCGCAATATTGGATGTATCGGACGAAACGGTGATTCTGGATGCTGAAGGAGCTCGAATCGAGCTGCTCTTTTCCGAAATCGCATCGGCGAAAAGAGTCATCCGGTTCTAGATGTTTAAGTCAAGTCACGGGATAACCGTTCATTTGTTATATCGGAAGGAGAAGAGTTAATGAACGAAAAAATGATTGAAGCGATTAAGCTGCTGGCCAAGGAGCGGGGACTCGACGAGGAGGTTCTTTTCGAAGCGATTGAGGAGGCGATTGTTGCCGCTTTCAAGCGCGAGTTCTCCGATTCGAGACAAAACGACAATGTTTTTGCCGAAATTGATCGGGAAACCGGAGAAATGTATGTATTTGAGGTCCGCGAGGTTTCCGAGGTGGTTGATAACCCCAAGACGCAAATCTCTTTAGAAGAGGCTAAGCAGATCGATCCCGAGCTCGAAGAGGGCGATACGATTGAAATGACCATACCCGTCGAGTCACTCGGGCGATTGGCCGCGAACGCCGCGAAAAGTGCAATCAACCAGAAGCTCCGAGCTGCAGAGCATGTTCGGATCCAGGACGAATTCTCCGACCGAATCGGCGAGCTTGCCTCGGGCATTATTCAGAGAAAAGACAGCAAGTTCGTTTTTGTGGATATTGGGCGGGCGGAGGCAACACTGACGCGCCAAGAGCAGATTCGCGATGAAAAATACAATTTTAACCAGCATATGAAATTCCTCATCCTTAAGGTCGAGGAGCACAACGGAAGACCGGTAATCTATATATCGAGGAGTCACCCCAACCTTGTGAGAAAGCTTTTCGAACAGGAGGTGCCCGAGATAGCGAACGGAATCGTTGAGATCGTATCCGTAGCTCGCGAGGCCGGGTCAAGAACCAAGATTGCCGTGCTTTCCCGCGATGAGGACGTAGATCCTTTAGGAGCGTGCGTCGGTCAAAGAGGAACACGCGTTCAAGCGGTGATGGATGAGCTCGGAGAAGAAAAAATCGATGTCATCGAGTGGAATCCTGACTCGGCAATCTTTATCAGCAACGCATTGCTTCCGGCTAAGGTGGTACGCGTGGATACCGAGATTGTGACCAGAACCGACGGGACTCGCGAGTTGAACGCTAAGGTCGTTGTTCCGGATCATCAGTATTCTCTTGCGATCGGCAGAGCGGGGCAGAATGTGCGCTTGGCGGCTCGTCTGACCGGATGGAAAATCGATATTAAGAGCGAGTCGCAATACAGAGAACTGCTGCAGGAAGAATTCATGTCGAAGTTCACCGTTGCCGAGAACGAAAGTGCGGATGTGAAAGAGGCTGATAGCACTGAAGCAGTCGAAGATGCAGTCGTGGATGTGGCTGAAGATGCAGTCGTAGACGTCGCTGAAGATGCAGTCGTGGATGTGGCCGAAGATGAAGCCATGGAATCGACCGAAGAAGCCGCCGAAGAAACGAGCTCGGTAACCGATTCAACACAGGAAGCCTAATTCGATTTGCGGAGGGCGAAGTGAAGAAGATTCCACAGAGATTGTGCGTTTCGTGCCGGGAGAGAAAGAACAAGAGCGACTTGATTCGTGTGGTCTTGTTACCGGACGGACAAGTCGAGGTAGACCCGTCGGGAAAGATGACCGGAAGGGGAGCGTACGTCTGTAAAAATAGCGA
>CAYGIB010000328.1:0-2300 GCA_964349735.1 uncultured Oscillospiraceae bacterium
GGTGAATAAGATGCATTGGGGGGTTGACCTCGGCGGCTCTTACGGCAATCCCATTGTTGCAGCTGCCGACGGAACCGTTATAAAGGTCTCGACACCGGTCAACGGACAGAACAAGGGCGGAACCGACTATGGGAATTACGTGGTTATCGATCACGGCGGCGGGGTGTCTACCCTTTATGCCCACTGTAAATATGTCGATGTATCGGTCGGAGATTCCGTTGTCGCCGGTCAGAAGATTGCCCGATGCGGCAGCACCGGCACATCAACAGGACCCCATTTGCATTTTGAGGTACGGGTCAACGGCAGCAAGGTCAATCCGGCAAATTATATCACTTGACGGAGGTTGGCCCGGATGCCGGATACTGCATATGATTCTCTTTCCGGTCTGTACGATTTTCTCCAGAGCGAATCGGATATCCGGGCGATATCCGGTCGCGTCGGTTCGCTGATTGAGCGGTTTGGACCCAAAAGCGGAGACGGGGAGAACGGAAGACTTATTCTCTGTGATTTGGGATGCGGAACCGGGAGCGTAACGCTGCAATTGGCACAGAACGGGTATGAGATTATCGGCGTCGATCATTCCCCGGGAATGCTTTCCGTTGCGCGCGAGGCTTTTTCCGAAGCCGGTCGCGAGGCATTGTTTATCTGTCAGGATATATCCCGGCTGGACTTGTTCGGAACGGCCGATGTTTTTATCAGTCTTACGGATACGCTGAATCATCTGACGGATCGCCGTGATTTCAACCGCTTGTTTTCGAGACTTCGATGTTTTATGAATCCCGGCGGGCTGTTTATTTTCGACCTGTTAACGCTCCGATATTTGAAAGACATTCGGGGAAATGACCGATATCAGGATATCTCGGACGAGCATGCGCTGTTCTGGCAGAATCGCTTCAACGAACGGGCGAAATTAAGCCGGGCGGATATGACGTTGTTTTCAAAAAACGGTGAAGGGTCATACTCAAGAGCGGACTTCTCCGTTTCCGAACGATACTACTCCGGGGAGGATGTTCTTTCCGCGGCGGAGCTTTCTGATCTCGAGTTGATTGCGGTTTATAGCGGATACAAGGACATCGCCGCCCGAAAGAGCGATACGCGCCGCCTCTATGTTATGAGACGGCGATTGAATACGATACGAGGACATTAATGAGCAAAGAAATTCACGATTTCTACCGGGCTCCGGGATCTCCCGGGGATTCATCCTCGGATTATTTGGTTACAGCGACCGCGATGGACGGGAAAGTCAGAGCCCTGGCGATACGGACGACTCAAACATGCAACCGGGCGCTCCGAATCCACGGGACATCACCGTCCGCAACCGTGGCACTCGGCCGATTCATGACCGGAGCGCTTTTGCTTGCTGCAAGCCTCAAGGGCGAAAAGGACACGCTCACGGCGAATATCCGCTGTGACGGACCGATTCGCGGGATGACAGCGGTGTGTGACTCTTTGGGGAACGTCCGGTCGTATTGCATCGAGCCGGTCGTCGAGACCTTTCACCGGGCGCCGGGGAAGCTGGACATTTCGGCGGTTGTCGGAAAGGGTCTGTTGACCGTGGTTCGCGATATGGGTATAAAAGAGCCGTACGTCGGTTCCGCGGAGCTCGTATCCGGTGAAATCGGTGAGGATTATGCAAATTTCCTCAGTATTTCCGAGCAGACCCGATCCATTGTGTCCTTGGGCGTATTATTGGATTCGGAGGGGGTTCGGCATGCGGGGGGGTTCATGATCCAGCTCCTGCCGGATGCCGGAGATGAAGTCGCAGATTACCTGGAGCGACGAGCAAACGGCGGATTTCCCGGCGTAACTTTTCTCCTGTCTGAAGGGATGAATCCCGAAAGGATTCTGGACGTTTTTCTGGGCGATCCGGATATCTGTTTCCTGTCGGGTCGCCCGGTTCAATATGCCTGCCCCTGCAGCCGGGATCGCATGGAGCGGTCACTGACGACGTTGGGAGATGCCGATTTGGCCGAGCTTGCTTCGGATTCAGCCGGCATCGATTTGGAGTGCCACTTTTGCGGATCGAAGTACCATTTCGACCGGACTGATATAGAAATCTTATGGAAAAATGCCCGGGAAGTTTCTCCCAACAGCTGAACACAGAGGGCTTCGGTCGAAAGTTTCAATATTCCGGGAGAAAGCGCTTGCGTAATCGGAAATAATGCGATATACTTTTTCCTGCGCGACTTATCGCGTATGGCGATGATGCTGGAGATTGCCGTTGGATACCGCTTGCTGCGCGTACCGGCGGGTAACTTCGGCGGAGAAGTCCGGACACGGATCCGGGCGCAACCATGAAG
>CAYGIB010000329.1:0-2280 GCA_964349735.1 uncultured Oscillospiraceae bacterium
CGATCGTGGCGAAGGAACAGCAGTTGTAGTCGGACCGTCAGGAGCCGCACCACTTCCCGAGGAAGCAGTGGTTGCACGAAAACCCGCAGTACGCGATCGGGTCCAGGCCTTCGCGGGCGGCGGCGACGAGGGCGGTCTTGATTTTTTCGCAACGCTCGATCCGGGCGCCGTTATCTCCGTGCTCGGGATCAAAAGCGTAGCGCTTCAACGTTTCGCAAGGGAAATCCTCACAGTCGCCGCAGAAGGACTTGCCCCTGGCGACCGCACACTCGGCTACGTCGCAGTGGCCGTGAAAGGGTTTGCCTTTCGTTGCGACGCATCCGCCGCAGCTGCAGGGCTCCCGAAACGTGCAAGTGTCGCAGTCGAGTCCGCAATAGGTGGTGATTTTAGGTTTTTGCATGTTTTTGTCCTTCTTTCTAGTGGTTATTCGTCTAAGTCAAAGGAGAATGTTGGGATGTTTTTTGCAGGAATTCCGCGATGGGAATGTCCGCGGGAAGTAAACTATATTGCGTCAGCTGCGCCACGCTGACCCACTGATATTCATCGTGTACGTGAAGCAGGAGGGCGCCGGAAAGGATGGTGGCACGGTAGGCGAGGAGTCGAATCGAACCCGTTTCATAGGAGTAGATGCTCTCCGTTAGCTTGTCGCCAATCGAGGTTTCGATTTCCAGTTCTTCCCGGAGCTCGCGCCGGAGGCAGCTTTCCGGCGACTCGCCGGCTTCGACTTTGCCGCCCGGAAATTCCCACCAACCGGCGTGCTTTTCGCCCGGTGCTCTTCGTGTGAGGAGGACTTTGTTATTATGGGTGATGATGGCGGCGGTGACGTCCTTCATAGTGGGCCTCCGGGGGGGATGGGCTTTCTAATTAGTATAGCGCAATTGGGGATTGTTGACATGTATTGCGATAGAAGCACATGATTGTCTCGCTTCATTGTTTGTGTTTAACGTAACGTATTTCGTGCCTATATTTTTGCAGCATTTTTTATTGTTACGTATATATCATATTGAAACGAGTGTATAGATGATGTAATTTCGGAGTACCGGTCCGGAATGTTGGCGAACTGCATTTTGATTAGGAAGCGCAGCCGGCAAATTGTTTGCTTTCTGATAACTTTAAAGTATAATTGTACTGAGAAGAGGCTTCCTGTTTGTACGAGATAATTTTCTGCCGGGACAGAAACGGAAATGAGCCCGTTTTAGAGTATCTGCACGAAATGAGTAAGATTAGCGGCAAAGACAATCGAATCAAGCTAAATAAAATGAATGACTACATTCAGGCTCTGAGTGTCTATGGTACACGATTAAGCGAGAATTATGTAAAACATCTCGAAGGGGATATATGGGAGCTTCGACCCATCAGAGACAGAATACTATTTGCCGGAGTTGTTGGTGGAAAATTTGTACTGCTCCATCCATTCACTAAGAAGACACAAAAAACACCCGCAAGGGAGATAGAAAAAGCAAAGCGAGAACTATCCGATTTCATCCAAAGGAGCGATTTATATGGCTAGAATCAGTTCTGTCGGACACACCTGGGAAGAAGTCCGCAGCAAGATTTTCACACCGGAAGAAAGGGCAGAAAGTGATTTGCGCATTGCGCTCATCGGCGAGCTTATTAAGGCCAGACACGAGAGAGGCATTACTCAAAGAGAGCTCGAAACAATGAGCGGTGTCAGACAACCTATTATTGCAAGAATGGAAAACGGAAAAACAACACCCAACGTGAGCACCGTCCTTAAAGTCCTTGCCCCTCTTGGGAAAACTCTATACATCGGAGACTTACCCAAACAGAAGAGATCGAAGCCTCTTATCTGAGAGGGCTTCTTTTGGTTGAGTCGGGCTTAATCAGAACCGGGACACCTGCAGATTTGTTTTGAGTTCAACAGCGGAGTATGTGTTTCCCAAATTTCTGCGTTGTTTAAAGATATCGTATATGATAACATTTACCAGACTGAACTGGACAGAGCGCTTACATATATGAAGGATTTTGAGAGGAGGCACTCCGATGAGACATGACGAAGTCAGAAAGAAACTTCTTGAAGACGCAGCAACACGGGACGAATACGAGAAGCTCCGCTCTCGATATGAAGCCATTTCTCTATTACTTATGGCGCGCAAAGAACAGCACATAACGCAGGAAGAACTGGCACATAGAATTGGTACACAGAAGTCGAACATCAGCCGTCTGGAAAACGGGTCCTACAATCCAAGTCTCGATTTCCTTGCCAAGGTCGCGCATGGTTTGGGCAAAGAGCTCCACATCGAACTGCGATAGACGGGT
>CAYGIB010000330.1:0-2268 GCA_964349735.1 uncultured Oscillospiraceae bacterium
CCGCAAGGGTGGTGATGCGACGGCTCATCTGGAATATGAATGATGAATCCGGCGGGATTGGATGGGGATCGCCCGAGGCCATGGGCGAGATTATGGCTCGGCACCTCCAACTGGCCGTCGAATACGGCCGCTTCATGGAATCCTTCATTCGAAGGAACGGCAACTATCTTGAATATCCGGATCTGCAAGCCGGTGTTCTGTGGGGAATTGGCCGTCTTGCCCACGCCCGCCCGCACATTCTTTGCGGGGCGGCCTCTCATCTCAGCCGTTTTTTGATCGAGGGAACACCGATCCTGAAAGGCCTTGCCGCGTGGATCACGCAAGCGCTTTTTGATGAATCTCTGCGGGATGTCTTGATGTACCTTGCAACGGATGAAACACCCCTTTGCTTGTATCTAGACGGAACGTTTCTGGATACCACCGTCGGTCGACTTGCCGAAACCGCCCTTGAACGGCATCCGCGAGAAGTGTAGCCGCTGTTCACATATCGAAAATCCGTGGAAAATATCAAACGATAAAGAGGCTTTTTGTTGAAAAATTGGGATCGCTTGTCACATTGACCCCCAATCGCCGAAGGCCGGCTTCATCTCCCGGAGTCGGGATATGGGTCATGTGAACCTCGCACCCACGGATTTCCTTTAATTTTTCCATGGCGAGCTGCGCGGCCGGGTTGGTTGCGGCGCTGATGGAAAGCGCGATCAGCGCCTCTTCGACGGCAAGGCTGATCGTTTTTTCATTGAGAATCTCCGTTTTGAGGGCGGAAATGGAATTGGTGATGCTGGGCGGCAGAAGTTTGATTTTCTCGGGAATCTCAGCCAGTTCCTTGACGGCATGCAAAACCAGGCTCGATGCGGCGTGAAGAAGCGCGGAGTTGTTTCCGGTGACGATCTTTCCATTGGGAAGTTCGATCGCCGCCCCGCAGAAAATGCCGTCATTGCCTTTATCTCGTTTTTGAGCCTCCACGGCGGCCTGACGCGCGGGGTTGACGACCCTCCTGTCCTCCGGTTTGATATTGAAATTGCGAAGAAAAAGCTCGACCCGTTGAACAGTCTCCGCATCCGAAAAACCCATAACGTATTCGCATCGGTACCGGAAATAACGCCGAATCAACTCTTCGCCGGCGGCTCTTTTTACTTGATCATCGTCGACGATTGCGTCACCGACACGGTTTACTCCCATATCGGTCGGGGAGAGGTAGGGAGACTTCATGCCGGTAATCTTCTCGAGTATCCGTTTCAGAACCGGAAATATTTCAACATCGCGGTTGTAGTTTACGGCCGTTTTTCCATAGGCTTCCAGATGGAAGGGATCTATCAGATTGAAGTCGCGGATGTCCGCCGTCGCGGCTTCATAGGCCACATTGACCGGATGTTTGAGAGGGATGTTGGCGATAGGAAACGTCTCGAATTTTGCGTATCCCGAGCTTCTGCCGTGGCGATAGTCATGGTAGAGTTGAGACAGGCAAGTTGCGAGTTTCCCGCTTCCCGGACCCGGCCCCGTCACGATAACGAGAGGTTTTTCCGTGGGGATATACTCGTTGGCCCCATATCCCTCATCACTGACAATGGCGTCGATGTCCGTTGGATAACCTTTCGTGAATCGGTGTGTATAGACACGAATGCTTCTCCTCTCCAGCTTGTTTTTGAACAGTTTGGCTGCCGGCTGGTTCTCGAAACGGGTAATGACGACCCCCAACACATCGATTTCCCATTCCCGCAGGTCGTCTATCAGCTTCATCGCGTCGGTATCGTAAGTGATCCCGAAATCCGCCCGGATTTTCTTGCGCTCGATGTCACCGGCATAGATGCACAAAAGGATGTCTGCCTTCCCCTTCAGTTGTTGAAGCAGGCGCATCTTCACATTGGGATCGTAGCCGGGAAGAACACGGGCGGCGTGGTAGTCGAAAAGGAGTTTGCCGCCGAACTCGAGATAGAGTTTGTTATCGAAACGACCAACCCTGTCCAAGATTGCCGACATCTGTTCCTGCAAATAACGCTCGTTGTCGAACCCCGTTGTTCCCATTCTTCCTCCGGTAACGATCAAGGGGGGCTGGAGGGCGGTGCGTCCTCAAACCCTGAAGGAGTGGTGCCTGGGGCGGGAATCGAACCCGCACAGCCCTAAGGACCGAGGGATTTTAAGTCCTCAATCCATGCCTATGATCTTGTTTTATCCTGTTTGAGTAAGCAATAAAAAGCTTGACATATCAGTTAAATCCTGTTTTATTAATCCCCACGTTCTATGACGTTGTTTGAAATAAAGTGCTTACAT
>CAYGIB010000331.1:0-2261 GCA_964349735.1 uncultured Oscillospiraceae bacterium
AGGATTTTTCGAACCGATGAGAGAAAGGTCGGCGACATAATCTGAACAGCCGAAATGTTCACGGACATAATTAAGTCCCCACCATATATTTCGATCAGATGGTTAAGCTTTCTACAGGCTTTATCCAGAATCCACTCGCCCAGCGGAACGATGATTCCGGCTTGCTCGGCGATGGGTATAAATTGCGCCGGGCTGACCGCTCCCAACTTGTCGCTTTTCCAACGGGCAAGGGTTTCAAAGCCTCTGAGTTTCTTGGATTGGGTGTGGTACTGCGGCTGGAAAACCAGGTAAATCTCGTTGTTTTGAACGGACATGCGCAGCTCGGATTCATACTGTGCCTTCATTACGATATCGTCCATCATATCTTTCCGGAAAAAGCGCACCCCGTTTCTTCCGTATTCCTTGGTTTTATACATCGCCGCTTCGGCGTTTTTAATCAAATCCGCTGTCGTATCTCCATCGGTCGGAAATATTGCGATGCCGAAGCTGGCACTGACATTATACCCTTTTCCCTCGACACTGAAGTCCTCCGCAAATGTATTCCGGATTCCCTCCGCGTAAACGAGCAGCTCCTCCTCTTTCATTTGTCGCTGAACAATTACGGCAAATTCATCTCCTCCGAAACGCCCGACCATATCGTCCGGGTGAATAATTCGGCACAATCGATTCGCAACGGTGCGAAGAATCAAATCCCCTACATGATGTCCTACGGAGTCGTTAATCTGCTTGAAATGATCGAGATCGATAAGTATAAACGAAAAGCCCATATGCTTCTGCGAAAGCAAATTAATCAGTAACTCAATGCGGTCGGCTATCTTAATTCGATTCGGCAGTTCCGTCAGTGTATCGTAATGAACCAGATGATAGAGCTTCTCCTCATTCTCTTTCATGATGCGGTTATAATCTGAGAGCATTTCGTTCTGCTCCGAAGCGTCACGCTCCCTGGTCAGGAGCTCGGTGTTCAGTCGTTGAAGCTCTTCTTTCTGAGCCGATGCATAATGAAGCTCGTCCATCAGCCTTCGGCTGTAGAGAACAACGATAAAAAGAATCAATATCATCACTGCGGGTGTTAAAGCACCGAGTAACGACATCGGATCTTTCGATGAACCCACGTACATCAGCGCACTGATAATCTGGATTGACCCGGCAAACACCACAGCTTGAAAACCGCGTTTGCCCGCGGTCAGCACGACGAGAATCGAAGCCAATACCTGAAGCTGGGATAAAACTCCGTTGATTACAAACAGTTTGCTATCGCTGATCTGGTGATGGACAAAGGTAATCGAAAGAAAAAACGCAAGGTACAGAATCACCCTGAGAACAACATAGCGCTCTTTCCCGTAGTCCGCAATCATTTGTCCCATAAGCCGGTCAACCGGGTCATAGTTCGAATCCCGCTCCCGGTCAACCGGGTCATGGTTCGAATCCCGCTCCCGGTCAATCGGGTCATGGTTCGAATCCCGCTCCCGGCCAACCGGGTCATGGTTCGAATCCCGCTCCCGGTTAATCGGGCGGTCCGGTTCTTGCTCCATTGCACACCTCGAGGTTGTCATGAACACCCTGAGCGTTCATTGAAAATGCCGGCTATTTTCTTCTTATGAGATAAAATATAATTCAATTATATTCTCATGTAACTTAAAAATCAATCATCATTGACCAATAATGTCCAACTGTCAATAAATTTTTATGGTGTTTCTTTTGCCTCTGTGACGGCATATCCAGTTGGATTGCCATGAAGGACGGATTGAATCTGATGTGTCGATGTGGTACTATATAGACATCTTTCTATATGAAGACGAGGGCGTACATGACGGATTCTTACAGCGATTGCACAAAAGCGTTCAAAGCACTTTCCGACCGAACCCGTCTCGAAATCATCCTTCTGATAAAGGATGAGGATCAGTGCGCAGGCAAACTCCTGGAGCACTTCTGCTTTTCTCAGCCGACTCTTTCCTACCACATGAAAACACTGATTGGAGCCGGCTTGGTGACCGCTCGCAAAGAAGGGCTGAGGGTTCACTACTCGCTGAACCGCGAACATCTCGACTATGTCATCCGCATCTTATCTGCCGTAACCAAAGGCGGTCCGGCCGAGAAAAACTTCACGCAAACGCACCGCAACGTTTCATTGCAGACACTGCCGCATCGAAAGGAGTAATTGTATGACCAAACAATCACCCGAGCTTCGAAAGGGGCACCGAATCGTGATCATCGGCGCAGTCGCCGCCGGGACCTCCGCCGCGGCAAAAGCTAGGAGAAAC
>CAYGIB010000332.1:0-2236 GCA_964349735.1 uncultured Oscillospiraceae bacterium
CTCGTTAAGAAGGCGAACGATTAATCAAGATTCGCGAAAATTTTCGACAAGCAAAAGCTGCAAACAAAGAGGCCACTTCGTCAATCGAAGAGGCCTCTTCACTTGGAGGAACGTTCAGAAGTGCAAGCGCCGCCGCAGCTCGCTCTTAACCGTTTTATCGCCGAATACAACCGTGCCCAGAAGGCTTAACGCAGAAATGGAGGTACAAATGATTACAAGAATCGGGGTGTGTGAGAGGTTAATCAAATAGAGCACAAGGGGGGCAAATCCCAGCAGAGCAATCGAGAATTGGTACAGAAGGTAATTTCGCCAATCCATTCGGTTGATGAGAATGATAATCAAAACCGCAATATCTGCAACAGAAAACACGATCGGAATGACGTAGTTGACCGACCAGCCTCTGTAACCGACCAGGTAATCGATTATGACGATGAATACGGAACCCAGGAAGGCCTGAACGAGTATTTTGGATGCGATGTTGATATGGTTGGTGACGGAATGCGTGATAACAGCCCACAGATAAAGAATACCGGAAACGGTGATAATCGACCACAGGAAGCCGTCGTAGGTCAGAAAGTTGATCAAGAGCGACGTGCCGGCGGCAACAACGGATAAGAAGATTAACAGGCGCTTGAAGAAGTGATATTGTCTGCTGTCGATTTCGGATGACGGGAATGCAAATGGAGTATCCTTCCCGTTGAAATCACTCAGAACGGACTTGCACAGCGGACAGACCGTGGAAGAATCCACTATTTGAATTTTGCATTTAGCGCATGTTCTCATAATACGCTCCGTTCGATTCAATCGTTACCTGAATGCCGTCTTCCGTAATTTTGCGGAAAAAAGCGCGTTGCAGATATGTGTCGCGCAATATTGAGGTGAATGTGATATTCAGTGTCCGCTCGTAGGACATCACGGAGCATTTCATCGGCTCGGAACTCGTCGCACCCATGATGAGGCCGACTTCTGTGACGTACGGCATATATCGGTCGGGCACCTTGAATCGGCCGATGTTTGAAAGCGTGATGGTGTTGGATTTGGCTGAGCGAAGATAACTGATTTTCAGAAAGATATTCTTGATATATAGAGGAATAAAACGGATGTACATCTTCTTGACGAAGGACACGTTATAGGCGATCTTGGAGGCGAAATATTCGGTATTCAGCCGCTCGGAGAACTGCCCTTCAACGAGATTCAAGATTTCCTCGAACGAGTGGTCGTCTCGTTGTGACCGGAAAAGGACAGCTATGACCGAAAAGAAATTCATCGTTGAGGTCGAATTGAAATACGGGCGCAGATTGACCGGGACGGAGATGCTGACGGGCCTCTTGTGTGGCTGCCCGTTCAGGTACTCGCGATATATGCTCCAGATCATGACAGCGGTCAGATATTGAGAGATGGTGACACTCTTGCTTCGACATAGGGCGACGATTTCTTTGACCGAAACCGACCCGATTAGGATGCCCTTGGTATAGATCGGCAGTTTCTCGCCTTTCAGCTCAAAAGCGCGCTCCGTGCTGTATCCCTGAGGATTCTTGCCGACAAAATTTTTTATATAGCTGTCCTCGATGTCTGAAAAGACATCGACGACGTGTGTATCGGGAAGCGGAACGCCCTGCTTCTCGAAAAGAAGGAGATCGATGTATCGGCATACCAATTCTTTAAGGAAATCGGAGGCTCCGGAGCCGTCGGTTACAACATGAAAAACCTCCAAGTTGATTCGCTCTCGAAAATACGTCACACGAAACAGGTAATAGTTGTTCTGCGCCGGAACAAAGTACGAACACGGATTCGGCAGTTCAGGAGACACCAGACATGGCCGGTCATTTGCTTCGAAATAATACCAGAAAAAGCCGTGCCTCAAGCGAACCTTGAAACTGCCGAATCGGGGAAGCGTCTGGTCCAGCGCTCGCTGCAACAGCTCCGGTTCCACATTTTCTTTCAGCGTGACACTGATGCGATACACGCTACTGTAATTCCGATTGGCGACGACGGGGAAAATATTGGCAGTGTTGTCCAATCGATGCCATTTTGCCTCGGGAATAAATTTACCGATATTGTTCACACACCTTTACTTTCTTGCTGTTCTAATTATGCACGAAAAGGAGCCGAAATCCAACAATAGAAGATTCTATTGATGAAACGATCTGTGGGGAATTAAAAATATTCCTACATAAAGTAGCGAAAACTATTGACATTCGCCACACTCCGTAATATTCTTAACTTATTACAAATG
>CAYGIB010000333.1:0-2231 GCA_964349735.1 uncultured Oscillospiraceae bacterium
ATCTATACCGGGCGATGAGTTACGTGTGGCCTATGACAACGGACGTGCCATTGGGGAGTATAATATCGATGTTGAGCTTACCAAACTGGCAGAGCGGGGAGATATCGAAGCCATAACCACATTGGCAGAGCGTTCAAAAGAACGTAAAATGAAGGATCTTAAAAAAGATCTGTTTGGAGCATAATTGCAAAATCACATTGTATGAACTATCTCGAAACGCTTGATAAACTTCACCCTGATATCGTTCACCATTACCTTCAAACAGGAGAGAGTAAAGGTATACCAGAGGAGGTACAACTGTTTCTCAAGCAGATTCAGTATGCGGCAGAGATATATGAGTATGAACGCAATATTTCTAGGGCAGCGACAAAGTTGCGAATCAGGATCCTAACGGAACAAAAAATAGATGTCCCGGTCAGAACTTGTAAATCGCGCATTTACTCTGCACTCAATTACTTTAACATTGACAATAATGTAGCAGTTAAAGTGTGGGAGAACGACTTTGCAGACAAGTACCAGGATCTGGCCAAGCTTGCTATATCCAATGATGATCTACGCACCGCCAAAGCCTGTTACGATGCTGCACGTGACTGCCGGATTGCCGCATCTGAGGCTGCAGCGCGTGAGTCTGATTGGGCACCGGTATTCATTATTTCACCTGAAATCACAGCGGAACAAATGGGGTTTGCTAAAGAATCACTCAAGGTCATTGCTAAAAAGAATAATGAAGGATATTATATTAACCTTATCGATTCCTTGCCGGTCGATAGAAAAGAGAAAAAGCGGCTGTTGGCCGATGCTGATATCGAAGATGTTGAAATGATTGAAGAGGAGTTGACAGAAGATGATGAATGACAACCAACAAATAACGGATAATCGTGCCAGTCGGCTGGAAGGTCATTACATGAACATGATCCAGCTCCGGGCAACAGTCGTTGATGCCAATGTGCTTATCGCGGAGTTGGGCCGTGCCACCGGTAAGACAGAAGGGATATTCGGGCCCAGGCTAATCCGTGTTTCTGATAGTATGCCTGGTGAAGTGTCATTCCTCGTTCACAAAACCTATGCTGCCCTATTTACAAACGTCTGGCCAAATATTCAAGGATACTTCTCCCGGCCAATCATGGATGGCCGACGAACAATGCTTGAGGAAGGAAAAGATTATATCGTAGGTGCGAGTAAGATACCTTCACATTTCAAACGTCCTCGCCGGCCGATAGCATATCCAAAGCACTCTGTCTTACTCCGAAACGGGCATCACTTTCAACTTGTATCATCTGATCAGCCGGAGTCAGTGGCCGGCCAATCGGGAGTCCATGCATTCATTGAGGAAATGAAGCATCAAAAAGGAGAGAAAATAAAAACACGTCTCTTTCCTGCCCTGCGCGGATCCCCTGCAAATATCCGGATGAGTCCATATTACCAAGGCGTGACTGGTGTCTCAGACACGGCCCGGGTGGATATGGGGGAAGATAACTGGTTCGAGGAATATGAGAAGTTGGTAGACAATAAACTCATTAATGAAATTGTGACGGCCGGCCTACATGTAAATCAAGCATTGTATAGAATTTATGAGATGGAAGATAAATCGCGAGAGGAAAAAAACCCTATTGCATTGGAAGCCATAAGAATATATCTCGAAAAACAAAAAAGGGTTTTAAGCCTCTGGCATCCAAGACTAAACGATATGCGCAGGAACGCAACTTATTATATGCGTGCTTCATCATTCGCGAACAAAGACATCCTTGGTCCTAAATTTTTTAAAACTCAGATGGAATCTCTCACCATGGATGAATTTCTGGTGGCAATTTGTGCCATCCGGAAAAAGGCGGTTGTTGATAGATTTTTCGTGAATTACGTGCCATCAAAGCATCAGTACACGAATAGTTATAAATATGAATCGATCCTACGGATGGATCTGAAAGAGCACTTCCGGTTGACAGCTTTTTATCTCCGCTACTACAATCCCAGGGAAGAGTTGTTACTTGGTTATGACCCGGGAAATTTCTCATCCCTGGTCGTGGCTCAGGAACATAGTCAAGAAGATACTCGAGTGATCAAGGAGTTTACCTGCTATGCACCACATGATCAAACTGACCTGGCACGTGAGTTCAATGACTTTTTTGGTTCCGACGCAAAGAATAAAACGATCAAGCTTTATTACGACCGTGCCGGCAACAAGAGAAAAGAGGACTGGGACCAGATCTCCACTGACGCAAAAATCCTGCAAC
>CAYGIB010000334.1:0-2217 GCA_964349735.1 uncultured Oscillospiraceae bacterium
CGGGGTAACGAGCGGCGGGAATCCGAAATCCTCGCGGACTCGCGGCACCTCGTTCAGCACAGCGTTCAGCTGATCTTCTTTGCCCGCCTGCTTGAGCTGAGAAACTAAGTTGCTCAGCATGCCGCCGGGAACCTGGTACTTAAGCGCATTAACGTCGACCCCCAAGACCTTGGGATTGAGAAGACCGGACGCAAGGTACTTTTCGCGAAGGGTAATGGCATACTCGGAAATCTTCGAAAGAAGTTCGAGATCCAGACCGGTGTCATACGGCGTGCCCTTGAGTGCGGCGACTAAAGGCTCCGTCGGCGGCTGCGAGGTGCCCATCGCCAGAGGCGACAGAGCACAGTCAACCATGTCCGCACCGGCTTCGATGGACTTCAGATACGTCATAGACCCGGAACCGGACGTATAGTGCGTATGCATCTCAATGGGAATCTTCACCACTTTCTTGATCGCGGTAACCAGCTCAAACGCCTCGTAGGGCAGAAGTAAGCCCGACATATCCTTGATGCAGATCGAGTCCGCACCCATATCCTCGAGGCGCTTGGCATCCTTAGCGAAAACCTCGCTCGAGTGGAATGGACTCGTTGTATATGCAAGGGCAGCCTGAACCTTTCCGCCTTCTCTTTTGGTCGCCTTGACGGCTTGCTCAATATTCCGGTAATCGTTCAGGGCGTCGAAAATGCGGACGATGTCAATTCCGTTCGCGATTGATTTCTGAACAAAATAATCGACGACGTCATCGGCATAATGTTTATAGCCTAACAGGTTCTGACCGCGCAAGAGCATCTGGAGATTTGTGTTGGGGCATGCCTTGCGGATTTTTCTCAGGCGATCCCAGGGATCCTCGTTGAGGAACCGGACGCAAGCGTCGAAGGTCGCTCCACCCCAGCATTCCAAGGCGTTGTAGCCGACCTTATCCAGATCCGCAAGCATCGGTTCCATATCCTCATAGGTCATTCTCGTCGCGATCAAAGACTGATGCGCATCGCGAAGAATTGTCTCTGTAATTTTTACCATTATTTCTTCCTCTCCGTAGAACTTATGCAAATGCAACCAGGGGATCGCCCGCATTGACGGTCGAACCCTTCTGAACAAAAACGCCGCTGATTGCGCCGTCCTTGTGCGCCACTATTTCGTTTTCCATCTTCATTGCTTCCAGGACCAGGAGAACCTCACCCTTTTTGACCGACTGTCCGGCGGAAACCGAGACCGACAGAATGGTTCCGGGCATCGGAGCCGGGAGCTTCTCTCCTTGAACGGAAGCAGCTGATGCGATGTCTGCCTTCGGCTGCTCCGCAGGAGCGGCAGGGGCCGCCTTCGGTGCGACCTGTGCTGCCGGTGCGGCGGCAGGAGCCATCGCCGGCTGAGCCGCGGCGTTACTCAAGGGAACCGCTACACCCTGACCCATCTCCTCGACATCGACTTCGTAAGACTTCCCGTCCACTGTTATTTTGTACTTTTTCATCCTATTACTATCCTCCGTTTATAATTTAATCTTCCGAAAGCGGATATGCGCAGAGCAAAATATCCAGAGCACTGATGACCCGCGGCCTCGTCGCCGAAGGAGCAATCACTTCATCCACCTGACCCAGTGAAGCGGCAACCCGCACATCCGCAATCTGGTCTGCGTATTCATCAACCATCTGTTTCCTGGCGGTAATCGGGTCGGAGCTTCCGGCGATTCTGTCGCGGTAAAGAATGTGCGCCGCCGAATCAGCCGACAATATGGAAACCTCAGCGGTCGGCCAAGCGAAAACGGTATCGGCTCCGATCATCTTGCTGTTCATACAAAGATACGCCGTGCCGATTGCCTTTCCCACAAGGATCGCAACCCTCGGAACATCAGCGGATGCGAATGCATCGACCAGCATCGAGGCATCCTCGAGAATACAGGACAGCTCGGTTTTATAGCCGAGCTCGAAACCCTCGGATTGGGTCAGAGTCACGAGCGGAATCATAAAATTGTCGCAGAAGCGGACGAATTTAGCTGCCTTGCGGACGCCCATAGGAGACATCCTCGCCGTTTCGTTTCCGACAAATCCGACGATCAAGCCGTCCATCCTGCCGAGTCCGACGGTCATATCCGACCCGGAATCGCTTCCGATGAATAAGACCTTATTATTGTCCGCTATTTCCGCGAAAATCTTCGCCGCAGAAACCGGGTGAATATCCGACTCGGTCGCCATGGTGTCCAGCACCCGGGAGGTACGGTTC
>CAYGIB010000335.1:0-2214 GCA_964349735.1 uncultured Oscillospiraceae bacterium
CTTGAAAACTGCAATAGTGTGATCGGAAGATAGCCTTTGTTCTCGAAAATATCCCGCCTGGTGATCACGTTGATCTGCGGACATTCCGGCTGAACCGGCAGATATCGTTCTTTAAGCTCTCCTTTGCGGCAATCCTCGATCATATCCGCCCAAACCGGCTCTGCGTCACCGATTATGATGCTGTCACAATGCTCCATAACTTCATCCGGTATGAGCATGACATGCATGCCGCCCATAATGACCTTAACGCCTCTGCTTCTGTATTCCGCACTGATCTCATAGGCGCGTCGCGCGGTAAAGGTTTCGACCGTAATTGCGACAAGGTCCGTCGGTTCATCATAGGGTATCTTTTCCATACGGTCGTCGTATAGGACAACGTCAGCATCGGCCGGCGTAAGCGCCGCAAGGATCCCCAACTGAAGCGGTTCCATTCTTCCTTCGTCGACATAGAGGCTATGCTCGCGTCGTCCGATGTTCGGCTTAATCAACGTCAGTTTCATTCAGTATTCCTCCGAGCAGCTGTCCCTGTTTGGTCCGTATTTCTTTTCGGGAAATAAAGTTTATCAGCAAAAACACCATAAAGTTCCACGGAATAAAATGGATCGGATTGGAAAAAAGCCTTCTGATTATGGAGCCCGCAGAATAGAATCGGGTCCTTATGGCCAGACATCCGTCCCGAAGTTCCGCGGGGGTCATATTCACGGGTATATATGCAGTGTCACCATATCTGTACCGGTCAGAAAGCCACCACTTTTTATGGATCAGACGCTTCTGCTCGGCCATGCGCTGATACACCATGGTTCCCGGCATGGGGATCAGCGGATTGAAGTTCGTTACCGCGAGATGATTTTTCACGGAAAAAGCGAGAGTTCTTTCAAACACATCCGAAGCATCCCGGTCGTAACCGAAAATGAAGGTGCCGTAAATCAGCATCTTGTGTTTGTATATTTTCCGGATCACGTCATCATAATCCGGAAAAGCTTGATTGGCTGTTTTGTTCATGATTTGAAGGCTCTCCGGATTCAGGGTCTCAAATCCCAGAAGAACCAGAAAGCACCCCGCTTTTTTCATTGCATGCAGTAAGGTGTCGTTCTTCGCGACATCCATGCTGATCTGACACGCCCACTTCTTCTTAAGCGGTGCGATGGCCCGGAAAAGCTCCATCGCTGATCTCTCGTCCAAGAAGAGATTGTCGTCCGCGAAAAAAATAATTTTCTCTTTCGCCATACTCAGCTCACGCGCAATGACATCCGCGGATTTTCTGCGAACCCGCTGATACATCGTCTTGATCGAACAGAAATCGCAATGGAACTTGCAACCCCTTGAGGCCTGATAAACACCGATACCGTAATACTTATGCTTGTAAACGGAGCGGTCCTCATCAAAGGAACCGAGCGGAACGCTTTCATCCGAAATGTATTTCTGCTTGCGTGTACCGGAAAGGCAATCGGCGAGAAACACGCCCCAGGTATCTTCCGCATCGCCGATGATAACGGAATCCGCGTATTTCAAAGCTTCGTCCGGCATGACTGTGGGATGAAACCCGCCCATAACGATCGTGTTCCCGGGGGATTTATACTTTCCGGCAAGAATATATGCCCGCTTTGCCGTATATGTTTCAACCGAAAATGCGATGATGTCGGAATCCAATTTTTCCGGCAGCTTTTCGACGCGTTCATCGAAAAACTCAATTTCAAATACATCGGGAGTCAGACTCTTTATGATTCCGAAAAGTACCGGCTTCATTGCGTCTGTGCTTATATGCTCAAACATATTCAGACGAATAAAACTGATCTTCACTTCGCGCTCCTCTTGCCGATCCCCAGGAATTTGAAGCCGATATTCGCTCCGAAAAGCACGACCACATAGGGCTTATTACGCCATGCACTGCGGAAGGTGCGCGTAAAAACCCTTCGCCAACTGTATGCCTCTTTCCAGACTTTCCGGTATATTTCATCGAGTCTTTCCGGGGTCATATGAGCGGGCTTAAAAACCGCATAATGCTGACTGTATCGGCTCCAGTCCCTGGAAATAATTCGGCCGCTTTTCTGATATTCCTCGAAAAATAGCGTACCCGGATAGGGGGTCAGTATTCCAAAGCGGCACAGATCAAGTCCAAGGTAATCCACCCGTTGCGGAAGAGAAAGCAGTTCTTCTTCCGTATCATGATCAAAACCAAGAACAAAACAACCATTTACCGCGATTCCATAGGAG
>CAYGIB010000336.1:0-2213 GCA_964349735.1 uncultured Oscillospiraceae bacterium
GTAACTTGGATCATCCGGTGGCACCCCACGGGACAGAACCGGCAGGGATACGGTTTGGCCTTCAAAGCGAGGTTGTAGCTTTCACCGCCCAGCCGTCGCGCGCCTTCCGGCCATGTATCGCCTTCCCAATAGCGGATGGGCATATCCCCGAATCCCTCTGCGGTCTCGCAAAGCCCGGGAGTCCCGTACTTGCGAAAGGAGTTCCTTTGGACGGACTCGTGGATATCCCGTTGGTACTTCTTAACTAGATTCTTCGTTTCTTGAGGCTGAAAAAGCTTGACTGCCTGCGTTCCTCTGACCGCAACCGCTTTCAATAGTTTCGAGCCCATGACCGCGCCCAGGCCGCATCGTCCCGCGAAGCTGTGTTTGTCAACGGCAATGCACGCTATGGCAACGCGGCGTTCGCCGGCCGGACCGATTGCCGCGACGCTCAGCTTGTTGTCGCCCATCAGGGCGCGTACGGCATCGACCGTATCGAATGTATCCATTCCCCATATTGCCGAGCCATCCATCAAATCGACCTGGTCATTGAAAATATGCAATAAAACAGGTTTGTCCGAAATCCCCCTGATCACAAGCGCATCATACCCGGCATCCTTAAGAGCGAAGCCAAAGTCCGCGCCTGCGGCGGAATCCGCATAGGTTTTGGTCAGCGGAGAAATCCCGACGATGCTGAATTTCGCACCCCCCGGAACAGGCGCGGCCTGGAACGGACCCGTTGCAAAAATCAAGAGGCTGTTATCCCCATATTCCTGCGAGGAATTCGGGCGATCCCTCCTCAAAAGCCACGCACCCAAGCCGGCTCCCCCCAGGCTCAGTTTCAGCTCATTTTCGGATAATAACTCGATCTCAATCCTTCGCTGCGTCAAATCCACGTTGAGAATTTTCCCCCAATAGCCATTATTCATGCGCCCTCCTGGCCGGTCTATCGGTCATTTTTCGCGCAGATTCATCTATGTCCTTGCTGCTGAGATTTCAAATCCCGAGAGGGGCCAAAGCCTGCTTTAAGCCTTGCAGCTCTTCTTCACGAAGAGGCATTTGCGGCTTTCGACAGGGTCCGATCATTCTTCCGGAGAGGTTCACGGCCGTTTTCACGGCAACGTTATAGACGCTTTTCCAAAAGAACATGTTCGCCGGCAACATCCGCTTCCAAAGATCCGCGGCTTCGGTGAGCCTTCCTTCTTTCACCAAGCTATAAAGAGCGACACACTCCCTCGGCATGACATTAGCCGCGCCCCATACACATCCTGAACATCCAGCGACCAATCCATAGAAGGCGATCGGATCTCCGCCGTTGAAAACTCCGGCCCGTGATCCGGCCACAGCCAGAAGCGCCTCGATTCTTACAATATCTCCCGTGCTATCCTTGATATATTGGATATTGTCGATCTCCAAAAGACGTTGAAAGAAACCAGGAGAAATATCGAATCCTGAGTGGGCTGGAATATTATAGACCATGATGGGGATGCTAACGGCGCGGGAGATGGTTTCATAATGATAGTAGACTCCGTCACCGTTCGGCCCCTCGAAATAGGGCGGGAGAACCATCAAGCAATCGGCCCCACAGTCCTCTGCTCTTTTAGCTGATTCAACGCCATCCTTGGTATTTATCGTGGATGTTTGCACCAACAGGTTAGCCCGCCCAGCAATATGTCGGGCGGCGATGTCGACGATTCTATTTTTTTCGCTTGGCCTGAGATATGCGAATTCTCCTGTCCCGCCGCAGACAAGGATATTTTCGATCCCTGAGGCCAGGACATAATCCAGATGGTGCATGAGTGCCGTTTCGTCCAAACTCTCGCCGTCATCCGTGAACGGCGTGCAAAGCGCAACACAAATGCCTTTTATTTCATTTTTCATTGTTGTGCTCCTAGACGATCATCTGCGACCTTTTAGATACGGCTAAGACGTGTCTCAATGCACTTAAAACAAGCGGCTTCACTTCCCCAACATCCATCATTTTGCGCTCTCCCTCCTTATTGAATTCGAAGCTCATTATATTAGCATGATGATAAATATATTATATTCGATAAAAAATCAAGCGGGCGGGATCAAGATAGATGATAGTCCGGAGATATTGGTCATGCTTGAACCCATAGGCCCGCTTCATGGCCGTCTTGATCTTCGAGTTCAAGCAGTTTTCATGAATTCTCTCGGGAAAAATTGAGAAACTGGCCGTCATGCCCGGACCTCCTGACACGGATCTGCTAATC
>CAYGIB010000337.1:0-2203 GCA_964349735.1 uncultured Oscillospiraceae bacterium
TTCGGTCGGAACGATTATACTGCCAACGTGACACCATGGGAGGCTGAATGGTTTGAGGGAATGACGGACGACCTGAAGGGTGAAAATGGCGACAAAATCCAAATCTTCTCTTACTTCCTCACCTCAGAAGAGTTCCTTTCTGTATATGAGTACGCCGGTCATTCCGTTACAGATGGCGACTGGGCTTGCGCGCTCGGCCCGATGGCATATTCGTCGGGAGGAACATGGCTAGGTGTAATGAAAAATGCTTCGCAGTATGTCTTTGGGACAGAGTTTGTTCGCTTCTGCACACTTGACGAAATGAACCTGATCGACTGGGCGACCGGTGTTTATACTCAAGAATACTTAGCGGATTTGAATTCCGAATTTTCCATGCCTGCAGGTTCCGAGACGCTTTTTCAGCCGGCCGGAGATTTCGTCAGCAGTCAAAAAGTGGTTGAGAGCATCATCCCGTTTTTCGATGATTCTGAAATGAGCGACTTCCTCGGCGGGCAAAATTTCTACGAAGCCTTTGCTGCCGTCGCACCAAATTGGCGTGCGGATATAGTCCAAGGCGATGACGAGAGGATTCAACACTTATTTGTAGAGACACTGCACTCGTACGTCTATGAGGGGAAGAGTAAAGACGATATGCTTATCGCATTCAAAAAGGCCATACAGAAGGATTATCCGAGCATAACGGTTGATTAGACTGGAACAGACCGCGGGTTTGGCGGATGACGGGTGGCGGCTGGTTGTTTTTTCAGAAACAAGTTCGGGGGCGGCGCGGTCGGCGGGACGGCGTTTTTTCGAGGGGCTTGATCGGAGGGATGCGGGGCGGCGGGAATCGCCAAGCACTATGATGACATCGCGGAGATCCTTTCGAATCCGGTTTCGCGGGACGAGTGGGTCGGGTCCGTGATTCGGATCGCCGGGATCAAGGCGGAGCCGGGTGTCGATATCAGAAGGACCGGACAAAGTCTTTGATCCCGGAATTGCCCTCGAAAACGCGTTAATGGCCTCTGAGATCAAGGCAAATGCTTTGCGTTTCCTGGGTAGGGTGATTAAAGCCGCTCAGCCCGTCAAAGATCCCGCCATCCAGAAGATGATCTCCCAATATCGACCGTTGCCAGATACGAAAAAAATTTGATATTAAAATGAATACTTCTTTTGCCTGTGCATACGAAATCAATATGACGAAGAGTTCAAGCTAAATGCCGTGAAACTGAGTTGCGTGAGTCCTAAGATTGTGCGAGCCGTAGCCGAGGACCCGGGTATCGCCGAGAACGCATCATATAACTACCGAAATTGCCTTAATCGGCAATTTATTATTGTCGAGTATTATTCGAGTTTGATAGATATTCCGGGAAAATGATTCCCTTCCCCCCATTTATTTAACCATATTATTATTAACGCGGGGGCTTTGATTGTAATCCACGTCCGGCGCAGGGAAGATTGAATGGTTTCCACAAAACAAATGCGGGTGTTTTTAGGTAGTGACGGATTGATTTGACAATATGGGATATAACTAATATTTTAGAGGAGAAGAATACATGCACT
This sequence comes from uncultured Oscillospiraceae bacterium, assembly GCA_964349735.1. Lineage (GTDB taxonomy): Bacteria > Bacillota > Clostridia > Saccharofermentanales > Saccharofermentanaceae > JAAYCT01. Next base: position 1,540 of record CAYGIB010000337.1, read on the forward strand.
TTGATGTTGAATATTTCGAAAAAGCAGACGGCAGAAAAATAATACTCACACACGGTTTTACGAAAAAGACTCATAAAACACCGTCAAGTGAGATAAAAATTGCAGAGAAATATCGAAATGAGTATTTCGTGCGAAAGGAGAATTGAAATGAGTAAGAATTTCAGAGAAACGCTGAACGAGCAACTTAAAGATCCGAATTTCAAAAAAGAATACGATGCCTTGGCAGCGGAGTATCAGTTGATCAATGCAATTCTTGATGCCAGGAATGCAGTCAACATCACACAGAAGCAATTGGCAGAACGGACGGGCATTGCACAGAGCGATATAAGCAAAATAGAAAATGGTAATGGAAACCCATCCCTCAAAACAATGGAGAGACTTGCCTCCGGAATGGGAATGACGGTAAAAGTCGAGTTTGTTCCCCTTAAAAAGGCACATACCGGCTGATATCGCCGCCGATGCTGTTTTCACAGTTGGTGGATCAACAGCTAGAGGAAGGGATAAAGCCGATTGTTTTTTCAAGAACAATTATGGAGGCGGCGTGACCAACGTGCATCGTTAAGCACGATGATGACATCGCGGAGATCCTTCTCCAATGAAAACTCATCATTATAAAAAAGCCCATAATACGTTCACGATCTTCCACTGATCGTTTATTCGGCAG
>CAYGIB010000338.1:0-2193 GCA_964349735.1 uncultured Oscillospiraceae bacterium
CAATATTATGCCAAGTAACTGTGCCGGCTTCTGTCATGAAACTAATCTCTGTCGGTACAATGGTTGCGATATTTGTGGGCAATAATCCCATGTTCGTCGAACTATGTATGAGGATCGCAGCCGGTGATATTCCGGTTGACTCGTTGCGCGATTTCATCAGGGACCTGTATAATCAGGTTGGGGATAAGATTGCGGATTTCATTAATGGTGCAAAAGGCAAAGCGAACGACGCCGGAAGCAATTACAATAACAGTTCGGCCGGAAATCCGCCGCCGGGAGATCCTCTTGATTTTTTAACAAGGACGCAACGGATTGCTGTAGAAAGGCTGAGCAGAATCATAAATGATCACCTCACTCAGAGCGATTTGGATGCTGCCATAAGGGACTTGCAGGGAGATCCTGTTCCGAATGGAACCGGCGGCTACTATAATCACTTACAGGAAGTCAGAGACGCATATGAAGGACTACTTGGAGTTCAGCGGTCGTTATCGGGTTCATTGAGCAATCCAAATTTGACAAGTGAAGCACGGGCCATTCTTGAGAGTAACCTTGATATCGCAAACTCTTATATTAGCACTATCGAAAACATTTTTTTTCAGTACGGAGGCGGTTTATGATGAACGAACCGATATTGGCACAAATTAAAAAAATAGATCCCAATTTATTGGGGAATTATTACGGATTAGACGTTTGGCACAGAAGTGTTCTTTTGAAAAAAATATCGGAATTGAATTTAAGGGACATATCAACGATGCTTCGCCAAGACCTATATGCTGATATTGCGATACCGATAGCATGGAGTATTTTGCTTCGTTCACCGTTTGAAGGGGAGATGTGGGATGGGCAACTACTAAAGCTTGTTGTTGAATATTTATCAAAACACAAAACAGCAATCAGAGATATTGAAATTACGGAATTTCTAGAAAAACTTGGCACGGGAATAGAAGAGCACGAGTGGGATAATGAAAATGGACCTTCGGACTATAAACAAACAGTCAATAGACTTATTGATCTTTTAGACATTTCGGTACCGGATTATGATTCCAAAGAGTAAAGGAATGTTGCTGTTAAGGGTACATTTATCGGAAGAACAGTAAGAAAAGTTACTGCATGGATTCCTTGAGGAGTAATTATAAATGAACGATCAACAATTTGAACAGTTCGAAAAGCGCGTAATGGAGAAGATCCTTGCCGGAAACGATGAGGTTTTAGAGATTCTGCGCGATCAGAATAAAGGTGCCGTTGTCACGGAGAGATGGTTTTCGGGCGTCGGCTTTTTTTCGACATTTCAGGTCGACGAGAAAACGTCCAAGGTTAAGGGTCATTGCTCCATACAACTAACGGATGTACATGCCCAATGTGACGAATTGGCGCATGGGATGGGTTTTGTTTTGTTCATCAGAGATGGGATAATAGCTACTTTTGAGGGATTCACATACGATGAAAAATGGCCGGAGCACATTACAAATCTGAGGCCGTGTTATTTGCCCGAAAATCCCGCGGATACCAGAGACATGGAAGATTTACGGAGAAAATGGTGCAATGAACGAACAAAATGACCCGAGACTTTTCGGGTAAGAGGATAACTTTCCCCTATGAATCATGATGAATTTGAACACAAACTTATGAATATGTTATTGGCGGGAGACGATGAGATCCTCATGAAACTGCGTAAACAGTATCAATTAGCGAAGATTGATTCAAGGGATATCTCGGTTGTCGGTTTCTTTACTAGGTATTCCATCCCCCACAGTGACGATCTCTATATCGATCGAGAATCGTTTGCTTTTGGAGACGTTTTTGGAAGTGCAGGCGGTATTGATAGGGCTGTTGGTTTTGTACTATTTGTCAGGGAAGGCTACATTTCATTGCTTGAGGGTTATACAAATCTAATTGATAGGTGGCCACAATCATACGATGAAATACAGCTCTCTTACGATTCCGGTGAAAAACGAGACTTAACGACACTTGTGGAGAAATGGAAATAGCTTTCCGCGCTCTACCGCCTGACCCAGAAAACCATCCAAGACGGCACCCTGGACCTCACAATCGATTACACCTACGATGCCGTCGGCAACCGCCTGACCCAAACCGACCTCACGGGCACGACCGTCTATACCTATAACGCGCTGAACCAACTCATCCTCGAAAACGACACCGTCTACACCTACGACGATAACGGCGCCCTCATCT
>CAYGIB010000339.1:0-2186 GCA_964349735.1 uncultured Oscillospiraceae bacterium
CGCCTGAGCGTATAAACGTTTTCTAAAATCGATCACAGCCCAGCAGGCATTCGTGAACATCCACACCAGAAAACCGGCCGGGTCTTTATGCACGTTCAATACAACCCCAAAGATCGACAGGCCCGCCAAAAGCCACATCATCGTTTCCCTGAACTCTTTCGGATCCTTGCCGAAGGGCCGGTTGGCGTCGATAAACCTGCGCCGGTTGTACCAGCTCAATTTTTTATATAATTCCTTCCATCCCTTATTGACTCTCATCCGGTCTCCTTTCCTTGCTCTTCGGCGCTCGTTCAACAATAAAGAATTCCTCCCCGATCTTTTCGGTCGCGCATTCAGTAAAGACACTGGCCAGAAGCGCGCCGACATCGTCGGTCACATGAATGACCACGCGGTGGCCGGACATAAGAAACGAGCCGTCCATCTTGACCCGGGCTTTACCAAACACCCCGCGCGCCGCGCGCATCGCCGATTCCATCTGATCCTGAATCAGCTGTTTATCGATCCTTTCATCGAACTCGAACTTATAGACAACCTCCATGCAATTCCTCCTCTCTGATTAACTCAGATATTCTTCAAGCCCTTCTTTAAGGAACACCTCTCGAATGCGCTTCACTTCCTCATTGAGCGTCGTCCGAGGTATACACATTTTTTCGCCAGCCTTCGCGATACTCATCCCTTCCATAAGAAACCGACAAAGCTGTTTTTGCCGGAAAGAAAGATTGGCTGTTGCCCGCGATAACGCGTCCGGAAGATCCGCCGCTGTCAATTTTGAAACCACCTGTTCTTCGACCATCAATATCTTCTCCTTCGCGCTGATTGATTCTTCGTCATCGGCCATCGCATCAAGCGATTCGCTCATATAAAAAACCTTCCTCTTGTTGGCGCCTTTGATCCGCATAAGATCGGCCAGTTTATGGCGCGTAACCCTGTTCAAAAAAGTATGCTCGGATGCTCCGGCTTCCTGCCGGTACTGATCTTTTATGAAAAACCAGTGAATCAAACACTCCTGCAGAAGATCATCGAACCCTTCATTTTTCAGACAGACAAACTCCCGCTGAGCGGCCCTGACCAAGCAACGAACCTCCCGCAACTCCCACTCCTGAAATAGGCCGCGATAGTTTTGGCTAATATGGACACTCCTTTATTTGGCAGTGTCCGAAAATCAGCCCGATCGTCCGCGTGCGCGGACAATCTATGTTTGTTTCGTTCGAGTAATTTTTCTGCATCCAGATAGTTCATCAGGCGTAGGCTCTCTTTTTAATATTCCGGTTAACACAGCTTTGACGGCATCAAGGATTTTCTGGTTTTGCATTCTCCGGGCCGTACCCTCCAAGGGCTTCTCCGAATAAATGACATTGAATCCCCGCTTAAACCGTTTTTCAAAATTTGATATCTGCCTATCGCCCATAACGCTCCTCTATTTGCTACATACGAAGACTTTTTGAAAACAGACGAAAAAAACTTCAAAAATAAAAATATTTCCGTCACCCTGCCGGAAATCTTCGTATGTAGTCAGAGAAAGCGGATTGTGCGATTTCCGTCTAAAACAGCCCTAAGATGTTGTTATAGCTTGACTTGTGATAGCTTCCATTATAGGGTTGGGTCGCATTACAAAAAACGAGTTTGAATGACCGCCATGACACAAATTATTAGATCGAAAGAGAAAAAAAGATTCGTGATCTACACCCGGTGCTCGACCGACGATCAGGCACAGGGCGATTTCACGACATTGGACGCGCAAGCGCATCACTGCAAAAACATGCTCGATGCGTTTGGCTATGAACTTGGAGATATCGGCAAGAATGGAATAGTCAACGATGACGGCTATTCCGGAAAAGATTTGAACCGGCCGGGAATACAGCTGATCCTTGAGAACGTAAGGCAGAAGAAGAAAATTGACGGCATAATATTTTTCCGGCTCGATCGGCTCACGCGCAACACGCGCGACCTCTATGCCCTCATCGATTTATTCCGCGAAAAAGAAGTAGATTTTATTTCAGTAAGAGAAAACCTCGACAGCTCCACCGCGATCGGCCGCGTAGTTATAGGAATACTCGGCATCCTCTCCGCGTTCGAACGCGAGCTGACCGGCGAACGCGTGAAAGCCTCCGCGATCGCCCGCGTACGCCAAGGTAAATGGGTCGGCGGTTTCTTGGCGCACGGTTATAAGCTGGAAAAAGACGGTG
>CAYGIB010000340.1:0-2184 GCA_964349735.1 uncultured Oscillospiraceae bacterium
CCTTCGTCGCGAAGCACGGCAACCGCTGTATCTCGAGCCGGAGCGGCAGCGCCGATTTCTACGAAGCGATCGGCATCAACATCGCCCTGACGCCGAAAGCGGTCGAACGCTGCATTGAGGAGATCGGCTTCGGTTTCATGTTCGCACCGAACTTTCACCCCGCAATGCGTTTTGCAGGACCCGTCAGAAGGCAGTTGGCCGTCCGCAATATATTTAACATTCTCGGACCCCTTTCCAACCCCGCCGGGGCGAAGGCGCAGGTCCTGGGCGTCTATGACAGAAAGATCATGGACTACATCGCCAAGACCCTTCAATGCCTGGGCGAGAGTCATTCTCTGGTCGTACACGGATCCGACGGATCCGACGAGATTACCAACACGGGTGTCACATACATCTGCGAGGTTCGCCCCGACAGCATTATTGAATACACCATAACCCCGGAGCAGTTCGGCATGAAACGCGTGACCCTTGAAGACATAAGAGGGGGAACTCCGGAAGAGAACACTGAAATTTCTTTGGATATTTTTCGAGGAAAGAAGGGCCCGCAAAGAGATATCGTCGTCCTGAACGCCGCCGCCACGCTCTATGTCGCCGGTCTGGCTCCGACACTCCAAGATGCGGTACGCCTCGCCGGGGACACCATCGACTCCGGAAAGGCCCTTGCCAAGCTGGAAGAAATCCGGGCATTTACCAACCGCGAAGATGTAATCAGCATATAGTCCCTCGCATCCGAAATGCAAGATGCGATCGCAGCCGAAATGGAGATGAGAAATATGATCACGGGAGACCACGCCGACCATGATTTTCAAACAGTAACCACCGGAACCATACTGGACCGAATCGTTTTAAAAAAGCGTGAGCGCGTCTTCGCCCGACTGGAGCACCGACCGCTCATCGAACTCGAAAAGGCGGCGCTCGCCTCCCCGCCGGTCGATAAAGACTTTGCGCAATCCCTTATGGCGAATACCCTTTCCATCATCGCCGAGGTCAAGCGCGCCTCTCCCTCCAAAGGATTGATTACGGATAATTACCAGCCCGTTGAACAGGCGCAGGCCTATGCCCGAGGAGGTGTCGCGGCAATCTCTGTTTTGACGGAACAGGATTTTTTCTTAGGCAGTGACCGGCATCTTACGGACGTTCGCTCCGCCGTACGTCTTCCGATTCTTCGGAAGGACTTCATCATCGATGAGAGCCAGATTTTTGAGTCGCGCATCCTGGGTGCGTCGGCCATCCTGCTGATTGCCGCCATCCTGCCGGACGAAGTCTTGAAGCGTTTTATTCGGACCGCCTCCGGGCTCGGCCTAAGTGTGCTTTTGGAGGTACATACCATGGACGAGCTCCTGCGTGCGATCGACGTCGATGCAAAGCTGATCGGAATCAACAACCGTGATTTACACACCTTCCACGTCGATCTGTCGACCACCGAGCGGCTCGCCCCCATGATACCGGCCGGAAGAATTGTCGTGTCCGAAAGCGGCATCTCCACCGCCTCCGACGTCTCCCGCTGCTATCGAAGCGGCGTCCGGGCTGTCCTTATCGGGGAAAGCCTGATGCGCGAATCCGCGGAGCCAAAACGCGTCGAAGAGAAAATAAGAAAACTAACCGAATTCATTCCCGTTCGGGAAGATACGAACCGGAAAGACGGAAAGGAAGAAGGAAAATGAACGAGCAGACCCACGGAAGATACGGACCTTTCGGCGGCCAATACTCCGGCGAGACCCTGATGCACGCGCTTTCCGAGCTTGAAAAGGCGTATCGCGAGGCACAGGCCGATCCCGCTTTTCGGGAAGAATACGCTAGGCTCTTGCGCGATTACGCCGGGCGTCCCTCCCTTCTTTATCACGCGCAGCGAATAAGCCTTGATATCGGCACCACTGTCTGCCTCAAACGCGAGGACCTAAACCACACCGGCGCCCACAAGGTTAATAACGTGCTCGGCCAGGCCTTACTCGCCATACGAATGGGTAAGAAGCGCCTGATCGCGGAGACCGGAGCCGGCCAGCACGGCGTCGCCACCGCGACGGCAGCCGCATATTTCGGCCTTGCGTGCGATGTTTTCATGGGAAAAGAAGACATGATTCGACAATCCCTCAACGTCTATCGGATGGAGCTTCTGGGCGCCACGGTTCACGAGGTCACCGACGGGACTGCGACCCTTAAGGATGCGACCAGCGAGGCGCTCCG
>CAYGIB010000341.1:0-2168 GCA_964349735.1 uncultured Oscillospiraceae bacterium
GTTCTTGAGTCCGAGGAAGTCCATCTTGAGAAGCCCGATTTTTTCGACGACGCTCATCTTCGTCGATGAGGCGTACTGGGTTACCATGCCGTCACCATGCCCCGAGACATGCTGCAAGGGGGAGTAGGCGACGACGGGGTCCTTGGTCACGACGACGCCGCAGGCGTGGACGGAAGCGTGGCGCGCGTTGCCTTCGAGTTTTTTCGCGGTATCGATGATTTTCTTCGCATCCTTGTTTTCCTCATAGAGCTTCTTGAGATCCGGCACCTCCTCGACGGATTTTTCGAGCGAGGTGAACATCGGGATCATCTTCGAAATCTGATCGCAGAAGGAGTAGGGGAAGCCGAGCGCGCGACCGGTGTCGCGGATCGCGGCTTTTGCCGCCATCGTCCCGAAGGTGATGATCTGCGCGACGTGGTCCGTTCCGTACTTTTGCCGTACATAATCAAGCACATCATCGCGACGATCGTCGGCGAAGTCCATGTCGACGTCCGGCATCGAGATGCGTTCCGGATTGAGGAACCGTTCGAAGAGGAGGTTGTATTCGATCGGATCGAGGTTTGTGATACCGGTGAGGTATGCGACGAACGATCCGGCGGCCGAACCGCGACCGGGACCGACGACGATATCTTGTTCCTTCGCCCAGTTGACGAAGTCGGCGACGATGAGGAAGTACGAGGCGAACCCGGTCGTCTTGATGATGTCGAGCTCGTAGTCGAGGCGCTTTCGGTGCTCCTCCGTGATGGCGCCGTCGAAGCGACGGATGAGTCCCTCTTCGCAAAGCTGGCGCAGATATTCCTCGGCGGAGAGTCCATCGGGTACGTCGAAGTGCGGGAGCTGCGTCTCGCCGAGATGGATTTCGACGTCGCATCGCGCGGCTATCTTTTCCGTGTTCTCGATCGCGCCCGGGAAATCCGCAAAAAGTCGCTCCATCATTTCCGGAGAGCGGAACGAGAGGTCGAGGTGCGTGAGTCGCGGGCGTCCTTCTTGGGCCACTGTCCAGTTATTGAGGATGCAGAGGAGGATATCGTGCGTGTCGCGGTCTTCCGGATGGAGATAGAAGACATCGGCCGCGGCGACGAGCGGGATGCCGGTTTCCTGACTCATTTGGAGCAGGTTGCCGTTGATATTCGCTTGATTTTCGTATTCGATATTCGGGCCGACTTCGAGGTAGAAATGGTCTTTGCCGAAAATTTCCTGGTATTCGAGTGCCGTCGCTTTTGCCGCCTCGTAGTTGTCATAGATGAGGTGTGCGGGGATTTCTCCGGTCATGTTTCCGGAGAGCGCTATCAGCCCTTCATGATGTCGTTTGAGGAGACCCTTGTCGATACGCGCCTTATAATAGAATCCGTCGAGCTGTGCCGAGGATACGAGCTGGAGCAGATTCTTGTACCCGGTTTCGTTTTCCGCGAGGAGAACGATGGTGTGTCGCGGACGATCATCCATGGTCGACGTCTTGCTCGTGTGATCTTTCACGATATGGAGTTCGACGCCGATGATCGGTTTGATGCCGGCGTACTTCGCCTTGATATAGAGTTCGACCGCGCCATACATATTGGACGTGTCGGTGAGCGCCAAACTCGTCATCCCGTATTTTTTCGCCTCGGCGACGAGGTCGTCGATCTTTGGGAGCGCATTCAAGAGCGAGTAGTGGCTGTGGACGTGGAGATGAGTGAACATAGTTCAGAATGTCAAAATCGAAATATCAAATGTCAAACCAAATCCGAATGTCGGAATGTTCAAATAAAAAACCGCGCCGAAACGACGATGCGGAATTTGAAATTTGATATTTGGAATTTGGCATTGGTGTGAGCCGTCCCTCATAGCCCGGCTTGCGCCTCGGGTTTTGCAGGGAAGGAATCTGATATGCATCCAGTATACCCCTATCGCAGGAAAAGAAAAAGCCCGCTCCTGATGTTGCAGGGGAGCGGGCGATTCGGCTTTTCAGAACCATCCTTTGAGCCAGTGATGCGGGCGAACGAGACAGAGCTCGTAGAAGATCCAACGCCACTTGCCGCGGGTCCACCATTGGACGGATTTCGGGTCGAACCAGTCAATCCAGCCGAATGAGGCATAATCGGTCCTGGTGCACGGATTCTTGCCGAAGATTTTCCGGGCGAGGAAGTAACAGCGCTGGATATGCTCGGGGTGTGCCACAAGAAGAGGGG
>CAYGIB010000342.1:0-2165 GCA_964349735.1 uncultured Oscillospiraceae bacterium
GGTTCTTGCGCAGCGCAATGGTATCGACTTGCGCAAGAAGAAGTTTTCCGGCGAGTACTGGAAGGGCCGAATCTCGGGTGAGGAAGTGATCTTATTGCGCCCGAACACGTATATGAATTGCTCGGGAGAGAGCATCCGGGAGGCCTCGGTCTTCTATAAAATCCCGCCGAGCCGTATCATTGTCATCTATGACGACATCGATTTGCAGATTGGTTCGATTCGGGTCCGCGCATCCGGGGGTCCCGGCACGCACAACGGAATGAAGTCCGTCGTTGAGCAAATCGGAACCGGTGCGTTCACGCGCGTCCGACTCGGAATCGGGCCTGCCCCGGAACACTTTGATTTGGCGGCCTTTGTCTTGTCGGATATCCCGCAGGAGCATAGGGAGACGATGTTTAACGCTTTTGTCGAGGCAGCCGAGGCAGTCGAAAAGCGGATCGGAGAGAATTGATGACCGATTCCGCGAACCGACCCGCTCACCACGTAAAAGGCGAGTCGACCGCCGGTGACGTGACGGTCGCCGACTTGCTTCGGGCTTCGGCAAACGATCCCGCTTATATGAGTGCGGTCGCGGTAATGCGCAATCGACGCGGCGGCTCCCACGTGAATATCACCGGTATGCCCGAATCGATGAAGGCATATCTGGTCGCTGCGCTTTGCGCGGAGCTCAAGCGTCCCGCGGTGATTCTGGTTTCCGATGAGCTGGTCGCGCGTAGATTTCAGACCGATTTGTCGGCATTTTCGGAGAAAGAAGTTTTCATTCTGAGACAGCGCGAGCAAAACCTCGCGGACGTCGACGCATCTTCACGTGAAACGGAACTGGGAAGGATCCGGACGTTACGGCGATTGCTCGACGGGGACTGCTCCGCCGTTATCGTGACCGCAGGCGCGCTATGCAATCGATTGATGCCGGCGGGCGATTTTGGAAAAGCGGAAATCATCCTGACTCACACCATGCGCGTGAGCCCGGAGGACCTGGCGATGCGGCTCTCCGGCAACGGCTACGAGCGGGTTCGATCCGTGGAGGGAGAGGGAGAGTTCTCGAGGCGTGGAGACATCCTGGATGTTTTCCCCGTCGGATCCGACCGTCCGATTCGCGTGTCGTTTTTTGATGATGAGATTGACGGAATCAAGTCTTTTGATATGGAAACGCAGCGGTCCGTTGAGGTGCTTAAAACCGTCCGTCTGGACATCGCCCGCGAAATTCTGATTCCCGACAACCGAAGAGCCGCAATTGCGCGCGAAATTGCCGAGGCGGGTGAAAAGGCCCGGGCAGCGGCCTTCTCGAGAGGCGCGACCAGAGATGTCTGCGAGCGCATTCTTCAAGGCGCACAGAAGGAAGCCGAATATGTTGCCGAGGGTATGCTTTTCTCGGGAATGGAAAAGTGGATCCGTCTGATCTACCGGAAAAACGACACGGTATTCGGCTATGCGAAGGGCGGAGGGACGCTGCTTTTTGTTGATGAACTGATTCAGATTCGCAAGCGGTCTGACGCGCATCTGGCCGACTTCGCTCAACGCTTTTCTTCTCTTCTCGAAAAGGGACAAATCCTCCCGATTTCGGAGGACATTCTTGTTCGAAGCTCCGACTGGATGATTGAATTGGATCGCACGGATGAGGCGGTTGCCTTGTCGACGCTCCCGACATCCGGAAACGGCTTGCCCGGCGGTGAGCGCATCGAGATTTCCGGACGGGCATGCAACAGCTTCCGCGGGCACGAAGAGCAACTGGCAAAGTTGATTATCGAACGGAGGCGCGAGCGCAAACAGACCTTTATCATGGCCGGAGAAGGAGCCCGCGCGGAGCGGCTCAGGTCGTTCCTTTTCGAGCGGGAGGCCTATGCGCCGATTCTTAAGACGACGCTTCCCATGGGATTTGAGTATCCCGGCGCCGGAATGATGATTGCCGGCACACAGGATATTTTCGGAATCGACCGTCCGATTCGCCGCAAGCGAATCGAGGGTGTCCGCATCGACTTGTTCAGCGATTTGGTACCCGGCGAACTCGTTGTTCACGACATCCACGGTATCGGCCTTTACGATGGTATCATCAATCTGCAAAGCGGAACGACGCGCAAAGACTACTTGAAAATTTCATACGCGTCGAACGACTCCTTGTATATTCCGATGGAAAGCCTCGATTCCATCCAGAAATACGTCGGAAC
>CAYGIB010000343.1:0-2154 GCA_964349735.1 uncultured Oscillospiraceae bacterium
GTCCGATAAATGCCATATGTGCGCGAATCTGATGTGTTCTGCCCGTTTCCAGAATAACGGACAAGTCCGTCGCCTTCGAAAATCTCTCCAGAACCTCAAAATGAGTGACAGCCGGCTTGCCTGTGCCCTTTACAGCCATTCTCTTCCGATCCGTCGCAGAACGACCGATTGGTGCGTCTATAGTGCCCTTATCCGAGTCGACGTAGCCATGAACACAGCATCGGTAGTTTCGGATGACATCATGTTCGGCAATTAATCGAGCCATTTTCGCATGCGTTTGATTGTTCTTCACAACAATTAATAATCCGGATGTATCCTTATCAATCCTATGGATAATTCCGGGCCTTACCGTGCCGTTTATATCGGACAGTTTCTCTTTGCAATAATACATGAGGGCGTTTACGAGGGTTCCCGTATAGTGACCGGGAGCCGGATGAACCACCATTCCCTGTGGTTTATTGACCACAAGAAGATCTTGATCCTCATAAACGATGTCGAGCGGGATGTTTTCCGCCTGGATATCAGACAAAACAATCTCCGGAATAATGACTTTGATTTGCGCACCGCAGGAAGGCTTAAAGGAAGGTTTAACACTCCTCCCGTCAACCTTGACCGAATCGGACTCAATTAAGACGACGGCCATAGTCCTCGAAAGATTCGGCAGAGTTTTTGAAAGATACTGGTCCAAACGCATCGGTTCGGTATTATATACTAAATAATATTCCATTAGCTTACCGTTCCGTACCGGTCGTATCCAAAGTGTTTTCGGAAGACACAAAAACGGAATCCTTGTTCGCGCTCAAATTATCGTCCGTTTTTTCTTCTTCCGACCTCATCATACGTTTATCGAAAAGTAGAAACAGTGCCAGAGTGATTGAGCCGATTACGATACACATATCCGCAAAATTAAATATTGGAAATGTGTACTTACCAAAATCAAACCTCAGAAAATCAACGACTGAACGGTGGACAAATCGATCGATCATATTCCCGATTGAGCCTCCCGCAAGAACAGACGCTGCCAAACGAATCCAAAACATGTCCTTGTTTCGAATACGGTAAATAATCACTAAAAGCACAACCGATATAAACAGCGACATGAATGCGAGAAAATATAATCCCCATCCATGCTCTGCCAGAAAGCTAAAAGCCCCTCCCGAATTTCTTACATGAGTAATCGAAAAGAAGTCTTCAATAACCGGAATTTTTTCATTGATATCCACAAACCGAATGATCCAATACTTGGTGGCCTGATCAATGACAACGAGTATGGCAATAAACAGAAATATCATGATTTCTCCTTTCTTTACGATTCCGACTCGAAAATCCGCTCGATGCGAAGACATTTCCCGGAAGTCGGATCTAACAGTGCAACGACGGCGTTAATCATTGCTTTTCCCGTCGCGCATTGATATTGAGACGGCAGGCAATCGACCAGTCTGCGCAAGGAAGCGTTGACATCCATACCGAGAACTCCGGATACCGCGCCGGTCATACCGACGTCTGTGATATGCCCCGTTCCGCGCTCCAAAATTTTCTCATCAGCAGTCTGTACGTGGGTATGTGTTCCCAGAACAAGGGAAACACGCCCATCCAGATAGTAACCCATCGCAACCTTCTCGGATGTCGCCTCCGCGTGAAAATCAAGAAGAACCATCGATGCTCCCAATGATTTCTTATGTCGCTCCAGCAATACGTCTGCACAGCGATAAGGAGAGTCACATGGATCCATTCCCACTCGGCCCAGGAGATTTATGATGAGCAGTTTCCCCTTTTCTTTTCCATCGAAAAGCACGTAATCAAAGCCCGGCCAATCGGAAGAAATATTTGCCGGTCGTACGATTCTCGGTTCTGTTGATGCAGTAGCCAAGAAGTCACTCCTTGCAAACGTATGATTTCCCATGGTAATGTAGTCCGCTCCGGAAGAAAAAATATCTTTAGCGATGCTCGCAGTAATTCCAAATCCGGCTGCGGCATTTTCGGCATTGGCTACACATACATCAGCATTGTACAGACGCTTCAGCTCGCCTAGTCGCTCCTTGAGAATTCGTCGTCCCGGCTGGCCAACGACGTCGCCGATGAAAAGAACAATCAAATCTTCTCCCTCCAACTATAACTTATATATTCTACCATAAATAACGAATATGCTTACAT
>CAYGIB010000344.1:0-2141 GCA_964349735.1 uncultured Oscillospiraceae bacterium
AAAGCGAATAGCGATTGACGGGACGCGAAGGCGGACACAAGTCGCAAGCAAGGCGTAATGAGTCAAGATCTGAAGGATGGAACGCATAGGCGAAAGTCAATGTTGGATGTCCGGGGGGTCGGAAGGATGGAAAGGCAAGGGCGTAAGTCGGAGCCGAGTAAATCCGGAATCAGAAGGATGGAACGGCAAGGACATTTCGTTCGAACCAAGTAAATCCACGAAGATACGGTTCATGAGTCGGGCTATTGAGATTCGCAAGTAACAAAGGGCAACCGGAAAGAGTTGGAAGTATCAAATAGGTTCGTTGGAGCCCCTTTTTGTCCCTTTATCGGGACTGGAGATAGAAGCACCCGCTTCATTCGAAGCGGGTGCTTTGTTTTTTCCAAATGTGTAAGAAGGAAGTGATTCAAGGATTTGTGGTTTCTTCTGCCGTACCGGAACAAAGTTATAATTTGCCGGTAATGCCGGGCACTAGCGGTGCTCCAGCTCCCCGATATACGGCAGGTTACGCCATTTCTCACCGACGTCCATGCCGTAACCGACCAGCCAGGATTCTTTCACTTCGAATCCGTAATAGGCGATGGGTACATTGATCAGCATACCGTCCGGATTATAAAGCAGTGTGCAAACCTTTATATCGATTGGTTTTCTGGCTTCCAGGCTCTGAATGAGATACGCGGTCGTAAGTCCTGTGCGGATGATGTCCTCGATGACCAGAACATGCTTACCCGTGATGCTCAAGTCCAGGTCCTTGGTGATGCGAACAATACCCGTCTGGCTCGTCGTATCCGGGATATTTCCAATCGAAATCATATCTACGCCGATGGGGATATCGATCGCTCGTGTCAGATCCGAAAAGAAATACATGGAGCCCTTAAGCACGGCAATCAATACGAGCTCTTTTCCGCGATAGTCGTCGGAAATGGCCCGGCCGATTTCGGTCACCCTCTGTTTCAATGTTTCTTCCGAAAACAATATCTTTCGAATCGCCGGATATTCAATCATGTCCCGTTCTCCCGATTCCCGTTACCGAAGGATTTGAAGCGCTCAATCAGCGAAATAAAATCCTTCTTGTATACGATTTTGATGTTTGTGCCCGGGTAGAGCTCCCGGACCTTCTTAAGCTTTCTGTTCTTTTCGGTAACGTATTTCTGGCTCATCGTCGTGAGTTCGAGGTAGGTGTCGAACTTGGTAAGATAGAAGTCCGGACTGAAGGCGAGCGTGATGTTGCCCTCGGCATCCCACTCGACCGGAAAGGTCTTGGGCTCGTATTTCCACTCAATCTGATACATATCGAGGATTCGAGCAAATTCGGCCTCGGAAGGATTATGAAAAACAGGGACATCGGCCATGTGATCGATGGTCTCGGCCTCCTCGCTCTCACTTCTGATGCGGTTTCTGAGTTCATGCTCCTGTTGTAACGCGATAATGGCCGTCACACACTCGTCGATGCTGACACTGGCCGTATTCAGCGTCATGTGGTAATGCGATGAATCCGTCAAATCCGCGCTGAACACGGTAGAGACAAATCGCTTATGCTTCTTGTCCGCAACGTCCAAAATCTGCTCCGCTTCGGCTTCGGAGACATGAAACTGCTTGCGGACCCGGCTCAGGCGCGTCCACTCGGGTGCAATAATGCGTATATGAACCGCTTGCGGATCGTCGGCAAAAATAATCTGGGAGCCAAAGCCGACCAGAATGACTGACTTCGAGCCGGCCAGATCGAAAAGCGACTGCTCGAGTAAATCCCTGTACGTACCGTAGCCCTTAAGCTCGGTGAGGTAGAACTTTGCGCTTTCGCCCAGCAAATGCTTCTGCTTCGCGTCGGTGACGTCGGCGAAAAAGCGGTCAATCAAGCTGCTTCTGGTAATCAATTCCCAATTTAACTTGCTGGATAACGCTTCGGCAACCTCGTCGCCGAGACTGCCCATCTGCCTTGAAATCGTGATGATTGCCAAAGATGTTCTCCCTCCGGAAGACCGAAAATCTCCATATACCCGAAGATTCCGCACAGCGCTGAATCAAATGTTCGAGCACACTATTATTTAAATAAATTATACCATAACGGTAATTTTTCAGACTCGGTCGCCACGCTTTGTTTTTTTCGCGAAAAGGTATTGACTGGCATGTGAGAAGGATAT
>CAYGIB010000345.1:0-2122 GCA_964349735.1 uncultured Oscillospiraceae bacterium
TCACGAATGTTCCGGCTGTTAGGCCATCGATGTCGCGTCAGCGGCATTTACGGGTGGTCAAACGGTCGTACAGCCGAAAAACGGTCCGTATCTCCCAGTAAAACACGAAAGGCAACAGGCCTCCAATTTATGACGCGCTATAGAATGATAGCACCCAAGGAGCCCGGTGTCAATGAAAATATGGATTTTTTGTCCGACAATGTACCGTCAAGATGTCGCAAAATCAATGTTCTTATACTTGATTTCATAGGAGAGGACACCGAGATCGTCGATTGTCTTCATCCACAACTCGTATTCGGCATCAATCAGGCTGCTGCGGAGGCGGAATTGCCACGACGGCACATTCTCGACAAAGTATATAACAGCTAAGAAATCTGTGCTTTCCAAAACAACTCGGTCACCGGGCATGCGCGTGCGATCAATCAGCCACCCGGCCAATTGCTGCTCATACAAGGTGGGATTTTCCGCTGTGAACAGTGAGTCGGGAGTAATTCCGGAAACCAATCCTCCGCTCAGTCGGGTCGCTTCATTGTCTGTGTATTTCTTTGCCAGAGAAGCGAAGCTCTTCTCATCGGTAATCTTGCCCATCAGCTCGTTCGCCTTTTGGTTTGTCTTGTCCTTTTCGCTCTGGAGAACATTGCCTTCAATATCAAATTCTCCTTCGTAATTCAGGTGAATAATCCGGTAGGATAGTGTCGTCTTCGTATCGAGTCTGCGCGATAAATAATAAACCGCGACGGATCCCGATTCGATGTCAAAGACGGCCATATCACCCGCGGCGCGATCCGGGGAATACAGATAGTCCGCCATTTCAAGGCTTCTCGACTCGACCGAAGCCGAGTCAAAGTCAAGCGCAACGGTCGGATCCTTGCCATCGGCAAAGCTGGCGGCGGCGGCTTCTCCCGCTAATTCTTCGCAGATATCGCGGAAGCTCGTCTCGTCTGTTACGCGGGAAATCAAATCATCCGCCTTACTCCTGGCTTCCGCCTTCGCTACGGCTATTTGCTCTTCGGTCGCATCCGTCTCGTACTTTGCGTTGAACATATAGTACCGGAAGGTTAACAGCTCGGTCTTTGTCCCCGCAGCATTGACTGCGGAAGCCAATTCTTCGGCTGTTGGCATAAATGCTTCCTGCTGAAGGTACTGCATGTACTCATCGACAATCATCTGGCGCTCGATAAAAGAAGCGAAGGCCGAAACGTTTATTCCCGGGCCGTAGACCTGAGAGAGGTATTGATCGGCCGTCAGGGCGTTTCCGCTAATCTGGGTATTATAATCAACCGCCTCACGCAGTTGCTCGATGGACTTCTCTACGGAATACTGGACGGCTTCGGGGCTGAAGTTCTTGTCATTTCGAGCTTCCTTCTCAATCATTATAGAACGAAGAATATTCTCGCATGCAAACTCGAAAACAAACTCACGGTAGGTTTTGCCGGTCGCTTCATCATAAACGCTGTCCAAATCCATTCCCTGCTGGAGCCACCCATATTGCTCAAGTTGACTGGAGGAGTTCTGAAAAAGGTAGTTGAGCTCGTTAACCCGGATACGCTCGACTACTTTGGCTTTGCCCCCCTCCGGGGTCAGCTTGATTTCCGCTCCGGTAAGTACCATGGCCGGAAGACCCGCAGTATAAGCAAAAAAGCCTCCTACAGTGATTACGAGCGCCAGAATAATCGAAGCGGTAATCAGAACCTTCTTGACTGAGGGTGCGATAAACGGCTTCCTGTTCTTTTTGGCTTTTCCGGAGACCTTTTTCTTGTTATCCATATTTGTACATCCTTTTCTTAAGGTGCTTTCCAAAGACACAGCACGCCTATTATAATTCCCGTTCGGGCAGAATGCAAGAAAGCTCCGAAAGATTGTCGAGCCAGTATTTGGGGGACAGGGAATGAAGCTCATCCTTGGGCATATAGGTCCAATCGACCGCCGCGGAATCGACTCCGGCGTTCTCCGCACAGATTAAATCATGAATGCTGTCTCCGACGAATAGGACTCGCGTCAAATCGGTACGCCCCAGTTTCTCGAGTGCGAAAAATATCGGTGCCGGTGTCGGCTTGTGTTCAACGGTGTCTTCGCGGAATACGACGACAGCAAAAAACCGCTCAAGGTCAAATTGCCGCAT
>CAYGIB010000346.1:0-2109 GCA_964349735.1 uncultured Oscillospiraceae bacterium
TGCGCCGATGTTTTGGCGTAACGTCTGTCCGCTTGCCACGACGAGTCTCTGGTATCACAACCTGTTCGGGAAGCGGCGGCTCGAGAAACTTGGGATTGCGGCGAATGTCCGGACAGGCGCACTCGGCGCTATCTATTGCTTCCTTCGCTCGCGAGGACTTGTCATAAGCGCGGCTTTATTCTTTTCGATCATTCCGTATCGGCTCGTCTCTTTTAATGGGGACAGTGTGGCGTCGTTTTGGCTCCTTCTCGTCGTCTTCGGGGCGGCGGCGCTTTTCGGCGCGCTCTTTCCGGTGAAGAGCGGGTGGTGTACGAGTCTCTGCCCGGTGGCGGCGGCGGAAAAGGCATATGGCATGAACCCGGCGGTCTTCGTGAAAAATACACGATGTCACTATACGGATCCGCGTCTCAGGCGGGTTTCGAGCTGCAGCGGGTGTTCGTTCAATTGCGGTGACGTCGTCGAGCCGGAGCACGCGTACTGGGCGGCGGAAAGTAATGCTGTCTTCCATGATGCACTCAATGCGCGGGTTCGTAAGGCGTTCGTTTCGATGCTGCCTGGATTCGTTTCCGCCTATTTTCTCCTTTCGAGCGGATGGATCGAATTTCCCTATGCGGAAACGCGGGAGAGGGTGTTCATCATTTACGGATTGTTCGGTGTTTTTATGGGAGTTTCTTCCATGCTCTATTTCCTCGCGAAAAGACTGATGCGATCATGGTTCGGTTCTGATGGACAGGATCTGTATCGGCTCGGGAAACATCGGCTCGACCTCCTGTATGTGACTGTCGCAGTGAATGTTATTTGGTTCTTCGCCTCGGATGTGCTTGTGAATACGTTTCTTTCCCGCGTTGTCGGCTTCGGGGCGGAGGCTGGTGCGGCTATCTGGACCGTGGCGGTCTTCGGTTTCTTCTTTCTCTCGATATTCGGTGCCCGTTCCGGATGGAGTGAGCAGCCGAAAAACTACCGCACAGGGTGGTGGTAGCGAGAATGGAAAATGCGAGTTAATAGGAAAAATTGGAGGCTGAAAACAACGATCTGTGGCATACTGAAGCCAAGAAGATAATCTTTAACTCAACACCATTGAGTATGATGCACAAAAAAAGCACTGTTCCTGCCATTCAACCGAAGTAAAAAAGAATGGGGTAAGGGATGGAATCCAACGGTACAAATGTTTGCGATGCGGGAAACAGTTTCAGAACAAGCGGCAATCGCAACGCAAACATTTGGTTCTTTGGAAAGAATATGTCTGGGACAAGCAGTCTCTGATGCAGCTCGCGGAGAGACATGGATCCGATATCAAGACGATACGGAAACAGCTTGACGCGGTGAATACGGAATGTCACGGCATCGACCCTCAGTCCCTCGTCTTCGCCGCCGATGTCTCGTTCTTCTCTCGCGGTGACGGGGTGCTCGTGTTCCGGTCTCCGAGACTGAAACGGAACATCTTTTGGCGATTCGTCCAAGGAGAGAACCCGGCGATGTACCGGGAAGCGAGAAAGGAACTCGAGGAGCGGGGCTTCGTCTTCCGGGCCATCGTCCTCGATGGCAGAAGGGGCGTGAGAGAAGTGTTTTCGGACATTCCCGTCCAGATGTGCCACTTCCATCAGAAGGCGATCCTGAGACGGTATCTCACGCTGAAGCCGAAGCTCGAAGCGGGACAGGAGCTGCTTGCGATCGGAAGGACGCTGACGTTCACCAAGGAAACGGATTTCAAAAAACTCCTTGAAGAGTGGTTCGAAAGATGGGGAGGCTTCCTCAGGGAGAAGACATTCGAGGGAGACGGAAGACACTGGCATTACACGCACAAGAAGATCCGATCCGCGTACCACAGTCTCCGAAACAATCTTCCGTACCTGTTCACGTTCGAGAGATACCCGGAGCTCAGGATACCGAACACGACCAATTCACTCGACGGATTCTTCAGTAAAATGAAAACGCTCCTCCGCGTCCACAACGGACTGTCGGAAGAGCGGAGGAACAAAGTCGTTTCTGAGATTCTGAATGGAAAAACGGAAAAGAAAAAACGGAATCCAGCCTCCCTAAAATACCATTAGACCTTTTTATGCGATGGAGAAGGTGAATGACGCTCGTTTTCATGAAAGCAAAAACTCC
>CAYGIB010000347.1:0-2109 GCA_964349735.1 uncultured Oscillospiraceae bacterium
CCAGCGCGGCTTTTTGACCAAAGAGGGTACAGGTGGATTTGAACTGACGTGGGGGGATGAACAGGCGGCGCTTACATTTATTCATCAGCTTGCCTGTGAGGGAACTGATTTAACTAAAGTTGCCGGCGCGGGCATGCTTGATCTGATCACATGGATTGCCTCTCAATACACCAAAAGAACCAGCAAGCCCAATCCCAAAAAGGAGCTCGAGCGATTTGCCATGCAGACCAAGGGGCTGCCTTTTTCTCTTTACCGCACGCACCGCTCCTTATCCATGCAGGCATCTTACGCCGCCGCAAGCGACATCGGGGCGCACCATGCCGCGGCCTGGCTGATCAAAGCTGATTTGCTGGGCGCGTTTCCGACATTTCAGGATAAGGCCAAAGCGCTGATCACTTATCCGCGCGTGCGTTTAGGTAACGACAATCTGGGTTTGTGCAAACTGCCCTGGGTGGATGTTTTTAATCCTGAATCAGAAAAACGCGAGAATACGGATATCTACATCAATCCCGCCTCTCAGGAAATCTACGCGGATTTTTATAACGGCATGCTGGGCACAAATATGACCTGGGAAAAAATATTCGAGCAGACCGACCGGGACATCAATTTACAGCGGGTGATGAATGTAATGACCTACGGGAAGAACACGGGCGAGCAAGATTGGATTCCCGACAGAGCCATCGGGCCCACGGAAGATAACCTCTATGATGCCGAAAAAGATTATCACGATCAGCAGCTGAGCATTATTCTCAATAAGCCCCCGGCGGAAATTAAAAAAATGAAAACCGTCGAAAAGCGTGAAATTCTGATAAAACACAGAAAAGAAGAATTAAAAAAATTGATCAGCGTGTATTATGAGGAGCGCGGCTGGAGCGCCACCGGCATTCCGAAAGTGGAAACCTTAAAGCAAATCGGGTTGTGGAATTTTTTGAATGACGAAACAAAAACAAAAATTACTAAAATGAACGGGTAGGGTCTTCACGAGATACGAGATGCAAGATACGCTTTATGTGCGCTGTCCTTCGTTCCCCACGCTTATACCCCCAGGTAATCCCTCAACTTGCGAACCGCTTTCTTGTGTTTCGATGGATTCATGCGACCGATATTCAAAAGTTTCCACTTGACGGCGGGCAGATTCTCAACGCCTTCAATCTCGATCAGATCCCATCTGGGCACCCCTTCCTTGACTGACACGATAAATTGTTTTTCTTCGATGGTCAGGTCTCCTGCTATCATGGAAACGAGTTCTTCCCTGGTCTTTTCCATGTCCTCACATGAGACCTGTTCCAAAGTCATGCCTTGAAATTCGGTTTCGAAGACAGGCCGGATATCGACAAATCCCGGATTGAGAACCTCTACCATGGGCCGTTCATGGCTGATTA
Source organism: uncultured Oscillospiraceae bacterium (assembly GCA_964349735.1). Taxonomy (GTDB): domain Bacteria; phylum Bacillota; class Clostridia; order Saccharofermentanales; family Saccharofermentanaceae; genus JAAYCT01. The sequence continues at coordinate 1,383 of CAYGIB010000347.1, forward strand.
GGTAAACGATAAACGCCTTCCGCATGGCGGCGTTGAAGTTTCCATATTTGAGAAGCATCATGATATCGAAGATGTCCCGCGGGTGCTGACGATCCAGGGCGGCACAGATTTTCCCGGCGTATAATTCATTCTCCGATAGGAGTTGACATTCCACAGAAATCTCGAAGAGATCGCCGGCTTTCGGAGAGATGACCCTTCTTGCAGGCGGATACACGGAACCCCGTATAACCAGATTCGGCTCGATCTTGACGATCGCCTCTTGTCCTTGAACGAACAATCCGCTCAAGAAGTCTGACCCCCTGATTTTCCTGGACATCACCTTCGTTCCGGGGATATTGTTCTCAATGCCCCGAGATATCCGGATAAGAGAGGAACTGATCTCTCGGAGGGACACATCCCTTTCACCAACGGGAAGATACACGAGATCGATGTCAACAGAGATACGCGGGAGATCCCGGACAAAAAAATTGATAGCCGTCCCGCCCTTGAGTGCGAAGACGGCTTCTCTGTCGATTAACGGAATGATTCGTAGGAGTAATTCGGCTTGTTTGAAATAAACAGTGTCGATCACGCAGGTATTCCTTCCCGATCAATGGGAACGGTTATCTGATATTTCGCGTTAAACCGTCCATTCGGCACGATCGTCCGCTTCCCTTGCCCGAGATCAACTTTCGATAAATCCAGTTTCGAGAACCAATTGTGTTCCTGTCTATCCGCCATATAGAGG
>CAYGIB010000348.1:0-2106 GCA_964349735.1 uncultured Oscillospiraceae bacterium
TACCGGCAGCGAATACCTGACGGCCGTTAATGATGCTGTCGGCTATGGTGGTCAGAAAAAAGAGGGGAGGCGACAAAACCGCTTAGGGAATGGGCGCGGATTTTGAGAAAAACTGAACAAAAAACGAGCAAAATTTTTCAGATTTTGTTTGAAAAAGGAATCGCGTCGGGTACTGTTTTGGATAACCAAAACGTAACCATAATATCAAGGCGTATGGTTCGTGATTGTGAAATATCTCAAATAAGAAAAGAGGTTGGAAGGTTAGGTGGTAATCCAGGGCTAAAGAAAATCAATAATAATTTGGATAAGCAAAACCCTAGCAAAAGCACCAGCCTTCAGTTTCATTCTTCAGCTTCAGTTACAAAGAATAACCCCCCTGCCCCCCGTAAACGGGGGATGGAATACGCGGACGATTTTCTGACCTTCTGGAAGATATACCCAAGAAAGGTAGGAAAAGACGCAGCGTGGAGGGTGTGGAAGGCCCGGAATGGAATCAGACCAGCAGTTATGGATCTGGTGACTGCTATCCAAAAGCAGACGCAATCTATCCAGTGGCAAAAAGAAAACGGTCAGTTCATCCCGAACCCGGCGACGTGGCTTAACCAAGGGCGCTGGGATGATGAACCTATTCCCATAAATGGAAGCGTTGCGGCAGGGGAAAGAGATGTGCGGGAATACCAATCAGAAAAGAGGCCTACTGAAACTGAACAGCAACGCCAGGAGAACATTAAAAGAATTGCTGATTTTACTTCAAAGATAGGGTGAGAGCAATGGACGACGAGAACCCGACAGTTTAAGAGCAGGAGGGCGCGGATATGGATGACACGGTGCGAGAGGATATCGGATATCGAGGTGATGAAATGCGGGAACAGGCTGAGACGTATCCACAGCGGGTGAGGTTCCATGTCGAGAAGAAACGGATCAGGTACACGAACGGCAGCCAGATGGCCGGGGAGGAACGGGAATTAAACGTAGCGATTGCCGACGACCTGATCAATCGGGGATTTGCGGTGGAGATCGATAGGGAAGTCGGGGAGGAGGTGACGCCATGAAAATACTAATGCTTCTGTTGGTATTTATCACAGGATGCGAATCTCAAGCAGTTATCGAGGAGACAAATAGGCGGTTCTTTGCCGAACGCCAAAGAACAATAGACGCTTGCATTTATCAAGGAGGTGTCCCTGAAACCTCCGCCTGGAGTAATAGAATAGTATGTAAGTGGAGGACTCCATGACCAACGAGCAGATCGCCGCGCTTTACACAGAAATAAACAATGACAGATACTCAATAGAGAGCCTTACTATTGAAAACGCCGCACTGAAGGCCGTGGTTGAGCGGCTGCGTGAGGCGTTGGGGGCGATAGAACAACGCGCGAACGAGAGACATAGCGGAGAGATGCAGGAGCGTGAGACAGTATATGCTATTTTCAAGATAGCCCAAGCCGCTCTGAAAGGAGAGGCCACATAATGTGCAAAGTTAATCTCAAACGATGGATTTTTAATACCGCTGATTTTAGCGTGCAAGCGAGTAGCGGCGGTGGGGCCAGAGGATCGGTGACGCTAATACGGATTCCCGAAGATAAAGAAAGGTGGCATAGAATCGTCAGAGGGACCAATAATGAATCCGAGTGGCCACCACTATACGCACATGGTATGGGTGTTACGTTGGCAGAGGCAATAGCGGATGCTGAACAGAGGGCGATTGAGGCCGACAAGTCCCCCTTATGGAAAGGAGGGGCCACATGAAATCACTAACCGAGCAGGACAAGAAGGCCGTATGAACGAATCTAAGGAAGATTCTATAAAATGGACGTGCCTCGACTGTCGATGGATGGGACCAAGGCACGAAACAGACACCAGTTTTTTCTTTATTGTCCTTTGCCCAAAATGCGGAGGGCATAAACTTGAGAAGAACGAGCAGGAAGGAGTTGAGGTGATGCTATGTTGCACGTCGGAAGTAAACTACAGGGAATAGAAGCGCTGACCGCAAACCTTAAAGGACTGCCGAGAGTGATCGAGAAGGCAACAGCTTCAGCGCTGAATAAGCTGGGCACGCAGGGCGTTACGGCTGCCAAGCGCGGGATCACAGAAATCTACAATATTAAAG
>CAYGIB010000349.1:0-2105 GCA_964349735.1 uncultured Oscillospiraceae bacterium
TCTAACGAAACGCTCAATCATTTGAGCGTTCTCCTCGGGAGACAGGGACAACGCGCGCGTGCGTGCTTTTGCCAGCACTTCATCGATAAGTGCCACCCTCTCTTCCAATAATCGTTTCTTTGCTTCGGACTCGACGGATGAACGGCTCTTGGCCGCAAGAAGTTCCAAAGCCTCCTTCTCGGCGGAAATCAGACGGGATGCCTCCCGGGCAGACTCCTCTTGCCTGCGAATGAGGATTGCACGCGCTTCCTCTTCGGTGCGCAATATGCGCGCCGAAGCAGCGGCCTTGGCATCGTCGATGATTTTGGTCAGAATGTTATCAAGTCCCGACATATCTGTCTCCGATCGTTATTTGGCGGTTTAGGCGGCGGCCGCGAGAGCCGGGATGTTCATAACCATCAAAAGGGATGCGATGAAGCAAAGAAGGGCATAGAACTCGACCAATGTTGCGGAGATGATTGCCTTGGCCGTTTCGGAATATTTCTTGGCGATAATCGTAACGCCTGCCACAGCCACGCGCCCCTGATAGATGGCGGATGTATACCCTCCGATGCCGACCGGCAGGCATGCAAAGAAATACATTAAGCCGGTTCTGAGCGAAAGGTCGGGAATGTTGCCGCCCAGAAGACCGATATTAAGCATAACCATAACCGTGACAACCAGTCCATACAGGCCTTGCGTGCCCGGGAGAAGAGAGAGAATCAACAGCTTGGAAAACTTGCTCGGGTCTTCGATGACGACGGGTGCCGAAGCCTCGCCGACCATTCCGACACCCCTGGCTGAACCGGAGCTGGCTAAAGCAACGGCAAACGCCGCGCCTGCTACCGCGAAAATAACACCTAGATAGTCCATTTACTTTTCCTCCTTAAATTTGTAATGCTTGGTTTGAATCGAAAACGGTGAAAAAGCTTTGCCGCCGCCCTCATAGAACTTTCCGAAAAATTCGACATACTGAAGTCTGTTGGTATGTACATAGGCGCCGAGAGCGCTGATGCCGAGATTAACCACATGTCCGAACAAGAAGACAGGAATAAAAACGAGGACGCGTACGATGCCGGTGCCAATTACTGTGCCGATGGTATTGAAAACCTGTCCGACGATTCCGGTGACCAGCCCGAGAGCCATTAATCGCGAGTAAGACAGCGTATCGCTGAAATAGCCGGAAATTCCGTAGAGGCTGGCAAGTCCTCCCAGAATTTTCCCGGGGATGGACGGGCTGGAGCGCCCTTGCGTAAGAAATAAAGCGACTGCGCCGGCCAAGGCGACCCACGGACCGAACTTCTCAAACGGAATACCGGTCGGGATCGCCCGGTTAATCATCAGCATACCCAAGCCGGCAAATATGACCCACCATGACCCGACATCGAAAATAGCACCGAATTTGTCGCCGTGTTTCCACATATTTATAAATTTGAGTATAAACCCGGCCATCAGGTGAACAAATCCCAGAAGCAGGCTCAGGATGAGCATCTCCAATGGTTTCTCGACCGGGTTGAACCACAGGGCGTCCAAGGATACATCCGCATTAAAGAAGGCGGTGCCCACAGCATTGACCACATTCCCGAAAAAGCTGCCGAAAAGAAGTCCCCAGACCGTCGCGGAGAGACCGCAATATAAAAATTTAAACATGTTCATCCTTGTCGCACCCTCCGGTTTGAGGCGTACGATGACAAACAGGGTGCCCAAGACCAAAACCAAGCCGTAGCCGGCGTCCGAAAGCATGATTCCAAAAAACAGATAGTAGAAAAAACTCATCACCGGGTTCGGGTCGATGTCGTTGCTCGTCGGAGGACTATAGGATTGAACGATATCCTCGACGGGAGAAACAAGAATGTTATTCTTAAACTTACCGGGAACCACCTCGCCCTCGATCGGCTCGCGAAGCTCGACGGCTACCGTGTACTTCTTCTCGAGCTTGTTCTTCAGACGTTCTGTGGCCTCCGCCGGCAGGAAGCCCTGGAGCACAACGGTTTTTTGAGAGAAAAAAAGACGGCCGAGAACCTCGTATTTGTCGCGTCGCATCAGGAGATAATCGGAAAGAAATTTCAGGGACAATCGGCATTGCGCATACCCGTTGGGCAACTCACGGCTCACCCAACCAGGCG
>CAYGIB010000350.1:0-2083 GCA_964349735.1 uncultured Oscillospiraceae bacterium
GGTCACCGTTCCATTCGAGCCAGCGCTTCTCGAAATAATTGGCTTTCTGGACGAAGGGAACCTTCATGTGCAGACCAGCCTTGGTCACGGCCCCGCCGATAGGCTCGCCGAACTGGGTGATGATGACCTGGTTCATCTCGGTAACGACGTAGATGGAGTCGATAAGGACGAGAAGCGCGATGAACCCGAGCCCGACAACGATGGCTTTCTTGGTTGATATCCTCACTTCTTCACCTCCTCGCCGAGGTTGAGTAAGGGGAGGATCCCCTTCTGGCTCTGGTCGATAATGATCTTTTTGGTGAGCTTGGGAAGGACCTCATTGAGGGTTTCGAGGTAGAGCCGCTTCCGGGTAACGGCCGGGGATTTGGCGTATTCCCGATAGATGCTGGTGAATCTGTTCGCATCGCCCAGCGCGTTGTTCACCCGTTCCGTGGCATAGCCTTCCGAAGCGCGGAGCATCTGGTCCGCTTCGCCCGTGGCCTTGGGGATCTCCTGGTTGTACTCTGACCAGGCTTCGTTGATTTTCCGCTCTTTCTCCTGCAGGGCTTCGTTCACGTCGTTGAACGAAGGCTTGACGGGATCCGGCGGATTGACGTCTTGAAAGATGAGCTGGTTGACGTCGATGCCGATCTCGTAGGCGTCGCAGAGCTGTTGAAGAGCGTCCTTGGCCTCGTTGGCGATCCTGGCCCGGCCCACCGTGATGACCTCGTCGACGGAGTTGTCGCCGACGATGCGCCTGACAACGGCTTCGGTCATGCGCCGGAATGTCGTTGTGGCTTCTCTCATCTTGAACAGGAATTTGTACGGATCCTTGATCTTATACTGGACGATCCACTCCGTCATCACGACGTTCAGATCCCCCGTCAGCATCACGGATTCGGACTGGGTAGCGGCGTTGCTGATGTACTCCGACTGAATTCCGGGTTTCGCCGTGCGGAAGCCGAACTCCAGCTTGAGCTGGCGCTGGACGGGGACCCTGGTCATGGTCTCGATCCTAAGGGGAAGCTTGAAGTGAAGCCCCGGCTCGGTCGTCCGGGCATACTTACCGAAGCGGAGAATGACGCCCATCTCTTCGGCACCGATCTGGTAAACGGACCCGTAGAGAAGAACGATCGCGACGATGCCGATGACGACCCATTGGAGAACACTTTTTCTGATCTTCGGCATCGTGAAGTAGCTGTCTATCGGAATGCGAAAATCATCTTTCATTCTGCCCTCCTTGTTGGCAGAGACCCCTCCGTCCCTTCTATTTATGCCGTCCGCATTGCAATACTTGCACTTACCCTGATTCAAACATTATATAAATCACATGCTATTTCTTATTCTACACACCTTCATACTGGCGTTGAGATCACACCGTGCGTTGGCCCTGGGAAACCTCGCGCTACGTTATCAACTCGAAGTCCAACATATGAGTCCTGCTTACTATTACGGCTTTTTTTTCGGCTGCTTATCCTTCTTATTATTTGCCTTTTGTTTCCGTTTGCTTTCATCCTGTTTCTGATGCTTGTTCTTATCCTTCTTGCCGCCCTTGTCTCCCATTGTGTGCCTCTCCCTTCTTATTACGACCGCCTTACAGTACTTGCACTGTACTGGACTTCTCCCGGTTCACTAGACATCTGATAGGTTACAATTGAGCCTAAAGGAGGAGTCCATGAGCGGCAAGAAGTATTCGCGGGAGTTCAAGGAAGAAGCGGTCCGACAGGTGACCGAGCGGGGCTATTCGGTTGCAGATGTTGCGGCCCGTATCGGTGTGTCGACGCACAGCCTCTACAAGTGGGCCAGGGCAGCCCGGCCTGCGAGCGGCGAGGCGAGCGAGCCGGCGCAAAGCAGGCTCGAGAACCAGAAGCTCAAGGCCGAGAACCGGCGTTTGCAGGAAGAGCGTGATATAGACGAATTTGAGCAGATGCGACGGATCGAGGAACGTGTGCTGGAGCGAACCCCAAGAATATCAGGAGAAGCACAAACCTCAGAACGGACACTCCAAAAGCCAGAAGCAACGAGAAAAAATGAGCGTTTTCTCTTGATATGCCGTGTAGACTCTTAATCAGTAGGTTTGGGGTTCGATTCCCCGGCGGTCCAT
>CAYGIB010000351.1:0-2080 GCA_964349735.1 uncultured Oscillospiraceae bacterium
CTATTTGATTAATCTCTCGCACACTCCGATCCTTGTCATCATTTGCACCTCTATTTCTGCGTTAAGCCTTCTGGGCACGGTTGTTTTCGGCGATAAAACGGTTAAGAGCGAGCTGCGGCGGCGCTTGCACTTCTAACGTTCCGCCAAGTGAAGAGGCCTCTTCAATTGACGAAGAGGCCATTTTTTGCAGCTTATGCTTGTCGGAAATTTTCGCGAATCTTGATTAATCGTTCGCCTTCTTAACGAGATTCAGAAACTCTTTTTTATAATCGTCCGAGGATACACAATCAAGCAGTGAAAGCTCCTTGATAATTCCGTTGTACGATGAGCTTCCCTTGAATTCGCTTTCGCGCAATAGCATTCCGAACTGCACCACACAGGATGCAAAGCGAATGTTCTCCGAGGGCGCAATGTCAAAGGCACCGGGAATCAACGGGTAGCTTCTGAGCTCGCTTACGGTGTTCTCGGGCAGCTTATAACGAATGCTGACCGTGAGCCATTCATCCGATTCAACGGCAGGGGCTTCATCTTGATATTTGAGGTCGATTTCCGTAAGCTTCATCTCGCTATCCGGTGTTACCAATTCATACAAAACGATTACGCTTTGTCCGGATCCGATATCCCCTGCATCCTTTTTGTCATCGGCAAAATCCTGGTTGTCGAGTTTTCGATTTTCATATCCGATGAGGCGATAGGCCTTCACATATCCCGGATTGAATTCAACTTGGAATTTCGTGTCCTTCGCCACGGTAAAAAGTGTACCGGCCATATCTTCGACCAGAACTTTTTTGGCTTCCTCAATGGTGTCGATGTAATTATAGTTTCCGTTCCCGTTGTCGGCCATCGTCTCCAGCTTATTGTCTTTATAGTTTCCCATACCGAAGCCGATGGCAGATAAATAGATACCGGATTTCGCTTCATCTTCGATGAGGCGCTTCAGGTCGCCCTCCGAAGTGATACCGACGTTTAAATCACCGTCCGTCATCAGGATGACCCGGTTGTTTCCGCCCTCAATGAAGTGTTTTTCAGCAAGCTCATAGGCCTTTTCAATCCCCGCGGAGCCGTGCGTCGACCCGCCGGATTGAAGCTCACCAAGTGCGTCGATAATGGTTTGCTTGTAATAGCCGCTGGTCCCGTCGAGGACCACTTTCTGGGAGCCTGCATATGTGACGATGGAAATACGGTCGTTCTCATTTAGTTTTTCTGTAAGAAGCGTCAGTGATTCTATCGCAAGCCCGAGCTTATCCGGGCTTGTCATGGATCCGGAAACGTCGATTAAATATACAAGATTCATGTCCGGTCGCTCCTCCTCCGGAATATCGAACGCCTGTACACCAATCATCAATAACTTGGTCTGATCATTCCACGGACAATCAATCAACTCCTGCGTTACGGAGAATACCTCGCCGGCCTCCGGCAACGGAAAATCATAATCAAAGTAATTCAGCATCTCTTCTAATCGGACGGCATCCGCGTTTACCGTTCTTCCCTCATTAATCATCCGGCGAATGATGGCATAGGAAGCCGTGTCTACGTCGGATGAGAATGTCGATAGCGGCTGATCCCGCACACTTAAGAATTGGTTTTCGATGATGGTGTTATATTCTTCGGTATTAAACTGCTGTTCCGTTTCATACATATCCGCATAGGTCGCTGCGGGACTCTGGTTGTATAGGTTTTCCAAAGACCCTTTCCCTGCACAAGAGGACAAACCGATTGCAGTCAACGTAAGGCAGGCAATCAATAAAAATGCAATCATTCTCAGCTTAATCGTTGGGTTTTTCATGATACTCCCCTTTCGATAATGAACTTTCAACGCATGTCCACTTAATAGACGATCATTTGCTTGTTAGCGTTGCATGAATTCGGTTTTGCACTTCATGATAACGATACGCCAATTATACGATTTTATGCATTTTTACGCAATTCAATTCTATTTCGGGCTCCCGACAAGAGTACGGTTTCTCTCCGTAAAAAGACATATCGCACAGAAAGAAGAGCATAAATGTAATCCTTACAAAGAGTGAACCGCCACGATTTCCCGTGGCGGTTCTTCAATCGAACGATCTCGGGCTTGCTG
>CAYGIB010000352.1:0-2065 GCA_964349735.1 uncultured Oscillospiraceae bacterium
CGGGCATTGAGGTAATAGAGCCCGGTCTCCTCATCGTACTGGTACCCCGCGAAAAGGATCGTGTTGCTGACATCCCCGGTCTGCTCCAAAATGTTTCCGAATGGATCGTAATCGTAGGTCGCCGCGACTTCGCCGGCGCTATCTAGGAGCGCCGTCACATCCGCATGTGCGTTGTACATGTAGAAGAACGCGTCCGCTCCGACGGTGCGCATCAGAAGATTCGTGCCGTAGACATTTCTACCCGTGACGTCACCCAGAGCATTTTTCTCCAGGACAACACGTTGGTACTCGTACAAATATCGAGTCGTTGCTCCGTTCACGATTTTAGCAACGCGCAGGCCGTCCCCGTTATAGATATTTTCGACAATCGTGCCGTTTTCCGTCACAGTCTGCGTCAATTGATTCCGCAAATCGTACGTATTTACCTGCACGGTGACCGGCACCCCGGGAACACCGTCCGTGTAGCTCGTGCGAATGGTAAGGAGTTGGTTCCCGTTACTATCATAGGTGTATTCCATTTCCTCGAGATGGACTGTTCGCTAATTTGTTGAGTAATTGTCAAGGTTCATCTGCGTACTCGCATGTCTGTAATCAGGCGGATTTCGGAATCAAGTGCTTATGATAATATTCTTTCGGTGACATGTTGGCAAGTTTTGAATGCAGACGCTTTCTGTTGTAAAAAAGCTCAATGTATTCGAACAAACTTCCGTCCAAATGGTCCAGGTCCCGGTACTTTCTGTGATACACCCACTCCTTCTTTAGTGTTGCAAAGAAACTCTCCGTACAGGCGTTGTCGTAAGGATTTCCTTTTCGGCTCATGCTGCTTTCCAGATTATGCTCTTCCAGGTATTTGAGGTATGCTTTGCTGCTGTACTGGCAACCCCGATCGCTGTGAAACAAGACTTTGTTATCCGGTCGGCGCTCCGAAAGAGCATTCGCCAAGGCTCGTTGGGTCAGTTCCGAATTTGGCTTGCGACTTAAGGAATAGCCCACAACCTCGCGGTTGAACAGATCGATCACGGCCGCCAGATACACCCATCCGGCTACAGTCCGGATATAGGTAATGTCTCCACACCAGACCTGATTCGGTGCGTTGACGCTAAACTCGCGATCCAGTTTATTCCCGGTATACCGTGTTTCTACATTCTCTTTCGGGTAAGGTCGCTGCTTGTATTTGGTGATCGAGTAGATTCCGTTTTCCCTCATCAGTCGCCGAATGCGGCCTTTGCTGATTAGAATCGACTTCTTAGCCAGTTCCGTTTGTATCCGGGTTGGGCCATAGGTTCGATGACTGGCTTCATGAATCGCCCGGATGATTGGAATCAGCGTCTCGTCTTCCTTTTCCCGACTGGTTTTAACTCTTCCTTTCCATCGGTAATACCCGCTCTCAAACACTTTCAGGGCTTTGCACATCCTTTTCACTGGAAACTCTAAGCGGTATGTTTCGATGAATTCGTACTTCATCACAGTGGTTGCATAAAGATGCGCAGGGATTTTTTTAAGATATCTACCTCCTCCTCCAGATTCCGGATGCGTTTGTCGCGCTCCTTGAGCTGTTTATTGACTTCCCTGTCATGGTCATTGGTAACTCTCTTGATCCCTTTGCTTTGCTCGTAGCTGGGTAAATGGTTCTTTCTTCGATAATCCCGAACCCAGCGGCAGACGGTGTTCGTGTCGATTCCCATTTCCTCTGCGACACTGGTTGCCGATTTCCCGCTCTCTATGATATGTTTCGCTGTTCGGTCTCGAAGTTCTTGGGTATATTTACTGTTGTTGCTTGGCATTTTTGCCTCCTTTTGTATGCGTATAGTTTACATTTTTATACTCAACAAAAGTCGACTTATTCCAGATTGTTATATGAGCTTATTCAATTATCAACGAATCATGTACCTTGGGTTCACAGCCATTTATGAAAATATTCTTGGTATAGCTGCTAATTGAGTCCTTTTCATCCATTATTCAGTTTTCAAGTTCCACTAGCCCATATTTCTACTTCGACTTGGTACCAACTTGACCTGCCCCCAAAATTCGTCCACGAGCAATGTTAGTATTCTGATGCAATCTT
>CAYGIB010000353.1:0-2064 GCA_964349735.1 uncultured Oscillospiraceae bacterium
CTATGGAGAGGAGATGCGCGTGAACCCTGATTTTTATTCGTTTTGGCATTCGAGCGAAAAGGGCGATTCCGGATTCAATCTCGCCATGTTTGCCGAGGGCGACGCCGATGAGACATTACTTGCGCTTCGTGAGGAAATGAATCCGGATCGCCGTCGTGAACTGTTGGGAGATTTTTTGAAGATCCTTTCCGAAAAACATCCGGCAGTGTTTCTCTATAGCCCGAATGTTTCGTATGTGATGAGCGATTCCGTAAAGGGATTTGACGCGCGAAGTGCGAATAATGTTTCTTGCCGACTGTCCGGTCTTGAACGGTGGTATATCGAAACGAAGCGCGTGTGGAAATAGTAGCAATGCCAAAATCAAAATTTCAAATGTCAAATCAAATCCTAAGTCCAAATGGCTGAAAAGCGCTTTTGATATTTTGGTTTGAAGCATTGATTTGAAATTTGTCATTTGGATTTTGAAATTGAAACAAGTAATAACAAAAGACATATGGAACAGCGAAACCCTGATCCGTCCGATTTCCGACGGATGATTCTCGAGAGTCCCGATCAGTTCGCCGAAGGATTTCGCCGCGCTGAGGGCATCCGATTCCCGGAGCACCAAGGGCTTCGGTCGGTGATGATTTCCGGCATGGGTGGATCGGCGCTTCCGGGGAATATCTTTCGTATCTATCTGTCCGATCTCGTGCGTCGAGGACTTCTCAAGGAACATCTCTCCATTTACCAGAATCGTTTCTATGATCTCCCTTGGGAGGCGGAACATTCACTTAATGTGTTCGCATCGTATTCAGGGAACACTGAAGAGACGATTGAGTCATTTGAAGAGGCGATGGAGAGGGGATTGCCTTCAATCGGGATTTCGAGCGGCGGACGACTCGAGGAACTCTGCTTGGAGCACGGCATTCCGCATGTCAAACTTCCGATTCCGTTCGATGATTTTCAGCCACGGGTCGGAACGGGGTATTTTTTCGGAGCGCTCTATCAGGTGCTTATGAACGAGGGGCTGGTTCCGGACATGAAGAGCGAGATTCTCCGCGAGGCGGAAGCATTGAAGGAGAGGGCGCTGGAGATCGAATCGGCAGGGAAGGTGCTTGCCGAGAAGTGTATTGGGAAGACACCGGTCATATATGCGTCTCCCACATACAAATCGGTCGCGATGGTTTGGAAGATCAAGTTCAATGAAAATGCCAAGACGCCGGCTTTTTGGAATTTTTTTCCGGAGCTCAACCACAACGAGATGATCGGATTTACCAATCCACAGGGAACATTCCTGGTAATTATGCTCCGGGATCCGAGTGATCATCCGAAGAACCTCAAGCGCTTCGATGTGACGGCGGAATTATTGCGCAAGAAAGGGATTTCTGTCGAGGTACTTGACATGGAAGGGGAAAGCGTGTACTATAGGGTATTCGCATCACTTCTTTTGGGGGATTTCACCTCCTATCATCTCGCGCTCAGGAACGGCATCGATCCGACGCCGGTGGATATGGTGGAACAGTTGAAAAAAATGCTCGCCTGATTTTTTTGTAATGTGAATTTTTAAAAATGAGAAAGTTTGGCGTTTCAACGACGCCGTATCGTTTCCGTTTTTAATGTTTCCATTCTGATTTTGTGGTGCCGAAGCGGTGGTGTTGACGGACGTGTTTCCGTGCCATCGGCATGCGGATACCCGCGGGGATATGGCGGAATTGGTAGACGCGCTAGCTTCAGGTGCTAGTTCTCGCAAGAGAGTGAGAGTTCGAGTCTCTCTATCCCCACAGTGAATGAAATCGGATCCTTCGTCGGTAGCGAATCAGCTCCTGACGGACAAATCGCCTTTTCGACACAGATGATAGAGGCAGCTTCTTTTCGGGACGGAATGTCCCTGGTCGATCGGGAAGTCGTCTTTATACTTCTTTCGGTACATCGCGGAATTTCCGCGGATGGATGCCGATTATAAATGGTAAATTTTATAGGTAATAGTACTATCAGTTATGACTGAACCACAGAAAAAAAGACGTTTCTTCCCGAGAAGGAGGGAGGCGCAGCAGACGAAGCCGAATACGCCGTTGCTCATACTGC
>CAYGIB010000354.1:0-2064 GCA_964349735.1 uncultured Oscillospiraceae bacterium
ATTTTCACCCCAGGTCGTAGTGCAGTTTCAGTGCTTCGTTAACCTTCTCCATCAGCGTATCGGATAGGTGGCCGATAAACTGACCCAACCGAACCTTGTCAATCGCTCTGGTCTGGTTAAGCATAACTTTGGAACGATTCGTCAGATTTGCTGTTCCCGCAGGAAGTTCAACTTCAAATAAATAAACACGGGTAACGTTCGATGTGACTGGAGCAATCGAGATGATAGGAGAATTTTCATTGTTGATGTTATTTGAAACCACCAATGCCGGGCGGATTTTCTTCGCCTCGGCTCCCAAGGTTGGATCGAAGTTGACCCAGAATACATCACCCTTTTTAATCGATTCCATCCGTGACAGTCCCCTCCATATCAGCGTTGATTCGTTTAATTTCTTCAGCAGCCTCACGGTAGTCGGCGGCAAGTCTCTGATTCCGCTTTTCTCTAAGAGCGTTGCTGATTGCCTCGCTGATGAAACGGCTTCTCCCTCGAGACTCAATATTCTCGTTGAGTTCTTCATAGGTTGCACGAGAGACACTGATATTGATACGGATGGTATTCATGATGCACCCCCTATAGTGTGTTCTACAGTGAGCAATAATATGATGCATTTAAATTGTCAAGCTTCTTGCCATGAATCTGTGTGTATTTATTTTATGTTTGGAGCCGAACGCAATCTGAAATCCTGTCGGCCCTCCATGCCTGCTTTCTACAAAGAAGAATCCATGCATTGAGGAAACAGGGGCGCGGTCCCCCGATTAATTCCTATTTATCCGCACCATTATAATAAACGGCACAGGTTACATTCGTATCAGCCGCAGCCGCCTGGTTATAGGTCAATTCCGATGGCGTCGCCTCCGTCCCGCTGCGCCATTTCGGATAGACGTTGGCATCCGCCGTGATGTTCGCCATGACCCGCGGCAGGGCGGCGCTGCTCTGCAGAAAGGCTTCGCCGAAATAGGCATAGAGCATGGTCGCCAGCACGGCCGTAATCGTCATGGTCACGATGATCTCGAGCAGCGTGAAGCCGCGGTCCTTTATCCGGGGCTTACAGGCTCGTTTCATGGCTCCGGGGGCGTCTGTTTTCTGTCTTGAAATTCCCGCATGTCAAACGGGAATTTCAATGTAAGAAAATAGGTTTCTGTCCCTATTATTTCGCTGTGTTCTATGATTTCGAAAGCCGATCCAGGTCGTGCCACAAAAGATCGATCCTCTGAATTGCCGCCGGCAGATTGAGATCGATTTCTCCCTTTGCTTTTCTGAAACTCGCCTGAATATCTTCAATGGATTCTTTCCATGAGGGATCTTTATCAATTCCAACACTCGCAAAGAGATCCGAGGCGAGGTCCAGTTCCTTTTTCGCCGTATCAAGATTTTTCAGGGAAAGTTCCATTCGCGCCCGGAGAAGGTGACTCCTGACCAGCATAATGTTTCTCTCGAGGACAATCTTCTGATTGAGCCTCTCTATTTCCTTGCCCTCCTTCTCTATACTTTTTGCCAGATCTGCCATGTCCGCCATGATTTTTTCAGATACTTTCCTGCTGCTCTCTTCCGCTTTTGCTATTCCCCTCGTGAAAGAAGACTCTTTTTTACTCACGGCATCTTCCAGCGCTGCCAATCTTGTAACCGTTGCATTAATTTTATCAACAATCTGGCTGACATTGGCGTCCTTCGATAAATGAGACGCGACGCGCATCTCTTCTTCATTTTTAATAAATGCTTCGACCTTCTGCAATCTGTTGTCGAGAGCTTTTACCTCCGTGCTAATATCAGCCATTCCCGCCTTAAATAAATGGGGGAAGGCGAAATAGCCCGCAGCCGCGATAATGATGAGGGATGCAAAAAAGCCTGCAAGGAACGACGACATGTTTTTCATAACATCCTCCTTTCCGCAAAGATCATTAAATCAGGTTCATCCGGCCGATGCTTACTTTTTATAGTTGAAAAAAATGGACATACAACCCCAAAAGGAAATTGTTCGAAGATTTCCGATGAATGGAGGGGAAGCATGTCCACGAGTATTTTGTACCATGGATTTGGTCTTATCGGCTACGATTATGTCAGGAC
>CAYGIB010000355.1:0-2058 GCA_964349735.1 uncultured Oscillospiraceae bacterium
GGATTTTCCTATCGTTTGGTCTCTTTAGAAGGCGATGTCGTAAATCCGGGCGGCTCTTTGACCGGCGGAAGCTTCCGGAAGCAAGGGACCGGACTTCTCGGCCGCACGCGCGAGCTTGAGGAACTTCCGGAAAGAATTAAGCAAATCAACGAAGATCTTCAAAACCTTGAGAATCAAAGCGCGGACTTCGATCGAAGGAGTAGAGATACTGCCCGGGAATCGAAAGCACTCGATGACAGAATCCGCGAACTTTCGCTTCAGAAGGCAAAAATTGAAACAGAGGCATCGTCCCAAATCGATGAGACGAAACGATTTGAAGCTCGTCTTCAATTGGTTGAAAAGGAGCTTGATTCAATCTCGTCCAAACGTCTGACGTTTCAAAACGATCAAGAAGAAATTGCACAGAGCATTTCGGAACACGACCGTGAGATTGGGCTGTTGCGTAAATCTCTGACGCAGTCGGATTCGGATCAAAAAGATGTACAGAAGCAGCTGGATGATATGAGATCGGACATTTCAGATTTACGAATATCAGCGGAATCAATCGCTATATCTCTTGCCGGCGCAATTGAAATCAATGATATGCTTCTCCGGGAAAGAAACGGTTTCTCGGACGGTTTAAAGAAAATCGTTTCCGATCGCGAACATGCTGAAGCGGAAATCGATGCATTGTCTGCCGAAGAAGAGAAGCAATCTATCCTTCGCGACGAGCTTTGCGGAGAGGAGGATCAAATTGATATCGCTGTGAAACAACTGATTATCGAAAAAGAAGAAATCGAACAACAGCTTTCCGGCTTTATCGACCGTCTCTCTCATGCAACATCGAGACTTTCACAATTTCAGACCGAGCAGGCAAAGACAGACGGCAAGCGGGAACGATATACACTCGAAATCGATGATCTTAAGAACCGAATGTGGGAAGAACACGAAATCACATACGACAATGCGCAATCCTTCCGTCTTGAAATAGGCAGTGTACCCGCTCTTCAGAAACGAATTGCGGAACTGAAAAACGAGATTAAGGAAATCGGCCCTGTCAATGCTAATGCAATCGATGAATATGCTCGAGTCGGCGAACGTTTTGATTTTATGAATATGCAGAAGGCCGACATCGAAAAAGCTATGGTTGACCTGAAGAGCATCATCAACAGCCTCGTTGAAGAGATGCGCCGTCTGTTCCTCTCACATTTCGCGATTATCAACGAAAATTTTAATACGGTTTTCTCGGATCTTTTCAATGGCGGTACAGCGGAGATTATTTTGGAGGATGGTGAGGATGTTCTATCCTGCAATATTGATATTCGCGCGCAACCTCCCGGCAAACGTCTCCAAAGCATTTCCTTATTGTCCGGTGGCGAACGTTGCCTGACCGCCATCGCGATTCTTTTCGCGATTTTGCAGCTCCGTCCGTCTCCGTTCTGCGTTTTGGATGAGGTGGAAGCCGCATTGGATGATGTGAATATCGGCCGTTTTACTGATTTTGTAAAAAGATATACCGCAAAATCTCAGTTCATTCTTGTCACTCATCGAAAAGGCACAATGGAAGCTTGCGATCGTATGTATGGTGTTACGATGCAAGAGAGAGGAATTTCCAAAATTTTATCCATGCGACTGGATAATTCTTAACGGACGTTACGGTTTATAAACGTCCGTACATATTGGGAGGAACGAATGGGGATTTTCGAAGTTTTTAGAAACGGTCTCAAGAAGACCCGGGGCTTTGTCACCGAAGGATTCACCAAAATTTCAGCGGGACTCGGCAAATATGACGAAGAGAAACTTGATGAGTTGGAGGCCTTGCTCGTTCAGGCAGACGTCGGAGTAGGAGCCAGCATGAGCATCATGGACTCTGTACGGCAGCACATCCGTCAAACCGGCGACGACAGTACGGAAGCGGTCACATTTATAGTCAAAAAGAAAATTCTTGAGATACTCGGCGAGAAACAGCCGCTTCATATTGAGGACAATTCACTCAACATTCTTCTTTTAGTCGGCGTTAACGGCACCGGGAAAACTACTACAGCCGGGAAACTATGTATGCGATACAAGGATCAGGGG
>CAYGIB010000356.1:0-2051 GCA_964349735.1 uncultured Oscillospiraceae bacterium
GATATGAGTCGTGGAGCCGGCGCTGGGTCTCCTCGTCATAGTCCCGGAAAGCAGTCCAGAGCGGAAGCCCTATCGTCGACAGAATCTCCTTCTCATCCTTGCGTTCACCAAGTACTTCCTCGAAAGCGATGTGAAAACATTTGACAATCAGTGGAATCGTATCGACGAGTGTGCCGTCGAAATCGTAAAGCACAACATCATATTTGAGTTTCTTTTCGGAAAACAAAACCTCTTCATCAGTCTTCATCCTCATCCTCGCTTTTCGGTTCATCTTCCGGAAGAATATGAAGCCGCAGTTTGGATATCCACTTGTCCTGAACCTGCTCCACTCGAATGATTATGTTTTTGTACCGGACCTCCGGAGTCTCACCATCATTCGGAATGCGGTCGAGAAGCTGGATGACCAATCCGGCAATGGTATCGTAATCCTCATCCGGAAGGTCAATGTCGACGGCAATTTCCAAATCGTTCAGCGTCATATCGCCGAGAACCATATAGTCACCGTCCGGAAGGAGAACCAGTTGCTGTTCTTCCTTGTCGAACTCGTCCGTGATGTTGCCGACGATTTCTTCGATCATATCCTCGATGGTCGCGATACCCATCGTCCCGCCGTACTCGTCGACGACGACCGCCATTTGCATACCGCCCTTTTTCATCTCGCGAAAAAGCGAAGAAAGCTTCTTGTTCTCATGAACCACCAGCGGCCGGCGAATCAGCTTTTCGAGGGAAAACTCCTCTCTCTTATCGGGGCACGAAGCATAGCCCAGAAGGTCCTTTATATGTAAGACCCCGACAATATCATCGATGGTGTCGCGGTATACCGGAATTCGGGTAAACTGCTCTTCCGTGGCGATTTTCATCACCTCGTCGAAGTCCGCGTCGATCGGAAGAGATACAAGCTTTTTTCGGTGTGTCATGATTTCCGCCGCTTCTTTGTCATTAAACTCGAAAACGTTCTGGATCATTTGCTTCTCGTCGTCTTCGATGTTTCCGGACTCGCTGCCGACGTCGACCATCATCCGGATTTCCTCCTCCGTGATATTGCGGTCCTTGGCGTTCGGGTCGATTCCTATGAGCCGGAGTACTCCGTTCGTCGATAGCGTCAGGAGTTTAACGAACGGTTTCATAATCAGGCCGAACGCATTCACGACGGACGCCGAGACAAACGATACCCGATCTGGATATCTCTGTGCGACGCGTTTGGGAACCAGCTCGCCCAAAACCAGCGAAAAGTAGGAAAGCACGATTGTGATGAGCACCATACTGAGCGGGCGTAAAATCGACTCGAACTTCCCGTCCGGATCAAAGGCGCCGTAGAGCAAATCCGTAAATTTGTCCGCTGCAAATGCGGACGACAGGAATCCGGCCAACGTTACGCCAACCTGAATGGTCGCCAAAAACGAACCCGGATTCTCAATGAAGCGCAAGACGCGCTTGGCTCCGTGGTGTCCCTCTTCGGCCATTTTCTTGATCTTGTTGTCGTTTAAAGTGATTACGGCCATTTCCGTGGCCGAAAAGAATGCATTAATCAAGACAAAAACAAAGACTATAAGCAGGTCGATAATAATACGACCTATATCGGCATCGGGCACAGTGTCTCCTGTCCTTTCTTGGGTAGAAGTCCCGTTCTGCGGCATCTTTTTGTGCCGCTGTCACTCGCTTGGACAACGCTGCGAAATATACCGCACACGCTCCTTACAGAAGAAAATATATCAGATTTCGGACTCTTTCACAAGGACGCCCGATTAACGGCGCTTTTCGAGCTGCTCGAAAAGAATCGTCTGAACCGCCTGTGGATCGGCTTTTCCGCGCAGAAGTCTCATCGATTGACCGATTAAGAACTGGACGCTCTTGGGATTACCGGCCAGATAGTCCTCGACCGCTTTCGCGTTCTCTTCGATGACGCGGCCGATTGCCTCCTCGATGACCGATTGGTCCGAGACCATCGCCAGGCTGTTCTTTTCGATATATTCGAGCGGGTCAGCGTTGCTCTTAAAAACCTCGTCCAGCACTTTGCGGCCGACTGTCCGGCTGATCGTCCCCTCGGAGAC
>CAYGIB010000357.1:0-2048 GCA_964349735.1 uncultured Oscillospiraceae bacterium
AAACAACGGTATTAATATCTCAAGGGGAAAAATTATCCTTTTCCTCGACGGAGATTTGGTACCCGCACTGGATACACTGCGAAAGCATGTCGAAGCTCATACGTCGTCGAGGATGATGATTGCGGGAAACAGGAAGTGGCGCGGTGAACTTTCAAGTATCGTCCATTTTCCGAGTGGGCCAATCGAGGAAGTAATCAAATTCCTTGAAGATGGTCTCTCGGTAGACGAAAAAAGTAAGCAACGTGAGGTAGTTGAAAGGCAACGGCGTAAGCAGTGGCTCACCTCCCCTCATCCTTGGCGGGCATGCTTCAGCGGCAATGTAAGCGTCGGATGGTCGTCCGAAGTTCGGTTCGATGAAAACTTCGTCGGCTGGGGACCGGAAGATTGGGAGTTTAACCATCGCCTCTGTACAAGGCATGACTATACTTCTACCTACCGCAATGACATTATCACGTACCATCTGGA
This sequence comes from uncultured Oscillospiraceae bacterium, assembly GCA_964349735.1. Lineage (GTDB taxonomy): Bacteria > Bacillota > Clostridia > Saccharofermentanales > Saccharofermentanaceae > JAAYCT01. Next base: position 466 of record CAYGIB010000357.1, read on the forward strand.
AACGCCGGATGCCGTGGGGAATGTTTTTCGAGCCGGAGCACACGAAGAAATAGTGATGTATATGAAAAACACTCTCTATTTCTTCGACAAGTGTCCCGAACTGCCGATTGAAGAAGTTTTCTTCGGCTTCCCTCGCTTTGTCCTCGACGCGGCCATCGACAAATGGCGTGTTGTGCCGCGGCCCCCACCCGACTCTTACGACATTAAGGAGCTCGTTGAGAACGCTCGACAATGGCTCACAGAGTATGGGAGTAAGTAAAATAGGGCACCTAACGAAAGTTGTCAGGTGCCCCTTTTCATTTTTTCGCCAGGTCGTTTTTCAACTGATCCGTGGCGATGAGGTCCGTGAATTTTCCCTGTTCAGCAGGATACCGAAGCCCCCGAATAAGAATCACTGGCAATCCTGCTTTGCTCTGCCCCATGAGAAGAGAACCAGCCGCAGCGATCTCGTCAGCGAAGGAAATGTTGACATTTCGCTTTTTGCCATAGAGATCGGTTTCATCGGCAACTCCCCTGAGAATAGCAGGCATCGCAGCCACGCCGATCGCGAGTCCGACCGAACCAGCCCTGTATTTGATGCCAAGAGAGTCATTGATAACAACGCCGACCCGCTTGCCAGTCGCGTGAGCGATTGAATCACTGATCTTTCGAGCGCTATCGTCAGGACTGATTGGCAGCAAGCTCACTTTCTCCTCTTCCGGCCTTGCGGTATTGGCGCGGTCAATTCCGCCGCTCGTGCAGATAAAGCCGAGCCGGTGTAGGGTTTCTACCACCCCAGGTTCCGCGTTCAGAATCTGCGATTCCTTCATCATCAACTCGATAATGCGCGCGTCTTTACCGCTTACGCGGGCGATTTCGATGGCCTTCTCCGACGGCTGGACAGAAGCCAGCGACACAAGGCGACCTTCCGCCTTCGAAACGATCTTTGAGGTGACAACAAGAACATCGCCATCCTTAAAAGTGAGGCTGGCATCGCTGACACACTCAAGGATGATAGCGCCCAGGTCGTCGCCCTTCTTAATGAGGGGAATATCAGGAATCGCGGTGAGCGTGACAGGATAATGGGAATTCATGGCTCTTTTACCTCCTTTCTGTTTAATTTGTAATGAACTATACTGCTGATTAGAATAACCCTTTTTTTTATATGAGTCAATAGCGACGCTCGAAACGATAAGATGTCGCAATTCTTCTGCTTGTCGAAAAATAAGCGCATCAATTTCTCTTTTATTCTTTAACTCGTTCACCTCCTCAAAATATTTAAGCACCCGCAAAAAGAAAAAAGGCGAAATTGTTGTGACAATATCAGCGACTATTTTATTGCTTACTTTATGTTCGGCAATATACTTAGAGACGCTAGTCAAAATTTTTACCCATTCGCTTCCAGAAATTAAGGATTTTGATTTTTGCATTTCTTTTACCTTCTCTAAATTTAGACCTAAATACTTTCGAACTTTTTTCGTCGGCAATTGTTGTAAGTTCTGAAATGCATACTTTTTCAAGGTCGCAATCTTGGTAGACTCTGGTTTTCGGATAAAAGAATCAATCCTTTGTTTATCTCCCTCCTCCATGCTCGATCTTGAGGC
>CAYGIB010000358.1:0-2035 GCA_964349735.1 uncultured Oscillospiraceae bacterium
ACGGTCACGTCTCCGTCCGCGCCCTCTCGGACTCCGACGGGCAGGTGACCGACACCTACCTTTTCGATGCGTTCGGAAATCTCCTTACAAAAACCGGCACAACCGCAAACGACTTCCTCTATACCGGCGAGCAGTACGATGCACTCTCCGGCTTCGTGCTTGATGGATAATCACAAGTTCATTTCAAAAGTGTTTGATGATGCATTACTCTTGCGATGGTTTTTGATATAATTCGATTAGCTTGAACGGGCGTTTTAGAGCCTTTCGAAGACTTGGATCATACCGTTTCTTACCGACGATTGGAGGAATACTATGCTGGATGCTCGCGGAATTCGCAAACGCTACGGCAAAAAGTCCGTATTGCATGATGTGGACATTCAGCTGAAGCCCGGAAAGACCTTGGGGCTTTTCGGGCCGAACGGGTCGGGAAAGTCTACATTGATCGATATCCTGGCGCTGGCGGCTGAGCCTGATGAGGGAGAAGTCCGGATCGACGGAAAAGACGCCCGGGCAAGAGGAGACTCGCTGCGCGCCCGGATCGGGTATGTGCCGCAGGATATCGCGCTTTTCGAGGAGCTGACGGTCAAAGAAAATCTGATCTGCTTTTCGCGTCTGACGGGCAGGGAGGCGAAGGACCGCGCGGCCGAGGTGTCCCTGAAGCTCTCCATCGAAGAGCTTTTCAATAAGAAAATCACGGAGCTTTCCGGAGGGATGAAGCGGCGCGTCAATTATGCGGTCGCTTTGCTGGGCGAGGCGGATTTATTCCTCCTGGACGAGCCCTTTTCCGGCGTCGATCTCGAAAATGCGGCGCGAATGCTCGACGTGATTCGTGAGCGCAAAGCCGGCGGAGCGACACATATCATTTCCGAGCATTCCGCGCATCTGGTGATGCCGATTCTGGATGAAGCGATGGTGCTCCTGGACGGACGCGTGATTTTTAAGGGAAGCCCGGAGGAGCTCCTGCGGTTTTCCCCGATCGGGGAAGCGGACGACGCGGTTTTCCGATGTGTGGCGGAGGCTCGAAAATGAAGCAGTTCCGCTTTGACCTGAAGCGCATTTTTGCCGGTCGGGGAGTGGTTGCTCTATGCCTGGTGACCCCGATGATCGTGCTTCTTCTTTTTGCGACGGTGCTTTTACCGATGCTTGCGACCGGCGAAGGGGTTCATAGTCGTGTGGCGGTTTGCTGCGAAGACGAAGATGAGCGGGTGGTGCTGTTCATGCGTCTCTTTTTTGCTGCCAAGGGGACGCGCAGTATCCTCGAGTATTATCCGGTCGACACGCCGGAGGAGGGACGGAAACTCTTGGACGACGGCGATGTCGCGATTTTTGCACATATACCCAAGGACATGCTCGCTGACGTGCTCCATGGTAATTACACCGAGATTTCCCTTGTCGCCGCGCCGGGACACAATCTGGAGCTGCACATGGCGGAAATTATGCTGAAGAGTAATTTGGCCCTGGCCTACAGCGTGATGTTCATGCCGAATGTCGTCTATGATGCTTTGATGGAGCAGTATTCAGACGCCGATTCCGGTGAGGTTGCTTCCTACCTGGAGGGGACAACGGAAAGGAACCTTTTTAAATATATGACCCGACGTGCAGTGTTCGGGAAATCGTCAAAACTGTCGCTTCTGGGCGAGATGCTTCCGATTCCTTTCTACGGAAGTGCGATATTTTCCTTGTTTGCGGCGTTGGCCGTGCTGCCGCTGGTGCGGTTCACCTCAAAGGACCTCTCCGGATCGGTTTTGAGGCGCGGTCTCTTGTGCGGATTCGGGCGCCTTCGCTTTTATTTGGCGCGCGTGGCGGCGGGGGCGGTATTCGTCTCGCTGGTCCTCGCCATGCTGATTCCCACACAGCTGCTGCTATTGCTGGCGGGAAATATTCAGGAGTTTTTTGAAAGCGATTTTCTTGCGCTGGTTCTTTCCGTGGTGCTCATTTCCGTCTGCTACTCCGCGATGGCCTTTGCGCTGGGCGCTTGGATACGCAATTCCGAACGGTCGCTGTGGCTGAGCTTCTATCTGGTTTTGATTATGGG
>CAYGIB010000359.1:0-2033 GCA_964349735.1 uncultured Oscillospiraceae bacterium
GTGGGGGATTTTGGGTGGCCACCCGGGGGTGCAAGCACCGTGCTTTCATCTCTTCGCAAGATTATTGCTCATGTCTCCAGTAGATGGTCTGAGCTGGCAGAGAAGAAAATCAACGGTGACGTGAAGTTTGAGCAAACATTGGCTCAATTGGCTTGGCTTCCTGCATCCATCCGCGAAAGCTCCAACTTCGCTGCATGCCCGAATTGGCCAGATAAATTGTGGTATGCTAAAGAACTTGTTGTACCACGCCTTGCCAATTTGGTGGCATCTAAGCATCCTGTCCTCGATGGAATTGAATTTTCAACTCAAATGTCAAAAGCACTTGGACTTATTACAAGGGTAGAGTTGATAGATGTTCTAGATCATTTTTCTAAGATTCGAACAATTTCAACAAATGATGATAAAACGTTATCAGCGATTAATAGAAGTGCAATTGAGATATATCGATATATAGGGCAACTTGATCAGAAGGAAAGTGAACAGTGGCAATCATACTTAAAGTCGCTGAAAGAACAGCCATGCATATTGATTAATAAAAAATGGTGGAGACCAAATCGTTGTTTTTTTAGACCTTTACCTTTCAACACAACTTGGGCGGTTTCTGTATCTGAATCCACTCTCGACATTGAACAAACATCTCTTCGAATCGGGTTAGAGAGATTTGGTGTGAGACAAATTCCTGAATATGAGGATTGGATTGAGATGCTTCAGGAATTGGCTATGGAGTTCAATGATGAAATTCTATCAAATGAGGCTTTAAACCAAGCACGGCATGCAATTCGCCAACTTCGCCCGGCACCAACAGAATGGCTTAATAAAGAAAAGGTATTTTTAACAATTGTTGATGGTCGTCTTAAAGCAGCCAAGTCAGTATTTATCCCTGATGATCCTCGATTGAATCGATTAGAATACAATCATTTGCTACCCTTAATCGAGGACAATGAGGATGCGCTTGACGTTGGAAGACGAGCAGGATCCGTCTCTCTTCGCGGTGCATTATTTGATAGATTGATGGAAATACCGGCTCCTTCACAAAATGCTAAACATTTCCTTTTTCAAAACGAAATAGAGCGACGAATAAAGTCAATTCAGTTTTATCAGTGCCTTTGTCGTATTGCTTATGAGGAATGCTTGCGTGAAAAAGAATCATATTCTGATGCAGCATCATATGCCCAAGACCTTTATCGACCCCAAAAGCTGGAAATTAAGATCGTGCATAACATTCGGGTAGAGAGTATTGCAAATATCGACGGTAAAGAAATCAGCGTATTCGAGCTTGATACAGCGAGTTTTCTAGATGAAACCATCCAACGCCTTTGGCTTAAGGAAGCGTCACCTCGTAGGATGCAGGATGAACTTGTTCGAGGTTTATGCAAGCTATGTAGTCTATCCGATCAGCTTAGATTAAGTCGGATACTGGAATTGGAACCAGAAGACATGACTCATGCACTTGACGAAGAAGACGTAGCCCAATTACCTGAAGGGAAAGTACTCGAGTTGGAAAACAATATCCCAATATCTCCTAAAGAAAAAAAGAAGGAAGCTCCCGTATCCACTACATTCAACGGCAATACAGAACTTCCAAAAGAACAAAGTACCCAGGACAGATACGATGAGCGATACAGAGAAGTTCAGCCAATTGATATTAAATCTGACATTGATCCTCCCTCCGGTGTAGTGATTGATAACGGCATTTATGCCGAATCGTTACAAAACAGGCAGCGACAGCAGCCAAATCTATTAGAAGGTGCAGAGGAACAACAAAAAGCAAAATCTCAGACAAGGGTGCCATTGGAGGTCCCGATCACTCCTCCGACTAAACCAGGACAGGGAAGCAGTGATCCAAGAGTTAATAGAGGATCCGATGATGTCGAAAAAGCTAAACAGGTACGATTGAGAACTTATGTACATGAAAAACACAGATCCGATTACGATACGGGTGAGGCGGAATCATTTGCAAAAGTGTTAGGTAATACTGGCTGCCTATTCCGCTGATTTCGCCACCTGATTCCGAAGGAATTCGCCATGCGATT
>CAYGIB010000360.1:0-2031 GCA_964349735.1 uncultured Oscillospiraceae bacterium
GCGATCATCGAAGAGCAGCACCAGGCGAACGCGGCTTTCCAGAAAGCCCTCGGCGAATTCCTCGAGCTCTGCAAGAAGGTCATCAATCCGAGCGTGGAGATGGCCGACGTGCGCGAGATGATTATCCAGCATCTCCTCACCGAAGATATCTTTATGACGGTCTTCGACGATCCGCAGTTCCATCGCGACAACGTGGTGGCCCACAAGCTGCACGAGGTCGTCGGCACGTTCTATCAAGGGGAAACGTGGCACAGCATCCACAACCGGATCGCCCCCTTCTATGAAGCGATCAACGCCCGCGCCGCGCGCATCTACAGCCACTTCGAGAAGCAGAAGTTTCTCAAGGCGCTCTATGAGGACTTCTACCGTGCGTATAATCCGAAGGCCGCCGATCGACTCGGTATCATCTACACGCCCGACGAGATCGTGCGTTTCATGATCCACGCGGCCGACCATCTGACCTTCAAGCATTTCGGCAAGACGCTCGGCGACAAGGACGTGGAGATCCTCGATCCCGCCACCGGGACGGGCACATTCATCACGGAGCTCATCGAATATCTGCCCGAAGGCCAGTTGAAGCACAAGTATCAGCACGAGATTCACTGCAACGAGGTCGCCATTCTCCCGTATTACATCGCCAACCTGAACATCGAATACACGTACAAGCAGAAGATGGGGGAGTACCTGCCGTTCGAGAACATCTGCTTTCTGGATACGATCGACAACATGGGCTTCCAGAAAATGGGGAAGGGACAGACGGATTTTTTCGCCATGGTGGACGCGAATATCGAGCGCATCCAGCGGCAGAACGAGAAGCGCATTTCGGTGATCATTGGAAATCCGCCCTATAATGCTCTCCAACTGAACGCCAATGAAAACAACCCCAATCGGAAGTATCCGGCTATGGACAAGCGCATAAGAGATACCTATGTGAGGCATGGCACGGCTCAAAATATGACAAAGCTCTACGATATGTACACTCGCTTTGTTCGTTGGGCCAGTGACAGACTTGATAAGAACGGGATCATCGCTTTTGTTTCCAATAGTTCATTTATCAATGCGCGCATCTATGACGGATTTCGCAAGGTAATAGGGGAAGAATTCAGCGAAATGTACATTGTTGATCTAAAAGGGGACGCTCGAACTAGCGGTATGCAGCGCCAGAGAGAAGGAGGCAATGTATTCAGCGATCAGATCAAAGTGGGAATTGCCGTCTATTTCCTGGTCCGCCGGGACACGAGCTCAGATTGCCGCATATACTACCATGCTGTGCCGGATTATGCTCGTGCAGAAGAAAAGAAGGCATTCTTGCGTGATAACTGTCTGGCCGATCTGCCGTTTGAGAATATACAACCCACGAAGAACCACGACTGGATCAATGCCGGTGATAATGTTTGGGAAGAATTAATACCGCTTATTCTCAAACAGAACAAGCGCATCACACGGACAGGAGATATCGCGTCGGTTTTTGAGAGGTTTCATATAGGGGTCGTTACCGCACGAGATGAATGGGCTGTGGACATTGAACAGAATAGTCTTGCGGAAAAAATGCAGACCTTTTCCAAGATTTACGATGAGAGCATGGAGCATTCTGATTCTCCCAATAATGCTATAAAATGGTCAAGAAATCTTAAGCGCAATCTCGGCCGAGGACTCAAGGAACCATTTAGTGAAAAGCGGATAAGGGAGTATATATATCGACCCTATTTCCGGGCTCTTCTCTATGATTCGGGCGTCTTCTTGAATGACCGGGGCATAGCTACGGAAGAGATTTCTGGTGCGAATCCGATTATCGTTATCAATGGGCGCAATAATCTGTATTGGAATGCATTCGCATCGAAATGCTTGGTTGATTACAATGCACTTCGCGGTGGCACGCAATGCCTTCCGCTCTTCTGTCGTTCCGCTGAAGAAAATAAGAAGTTCAATATCACTGATTGGGCACTGGCGAGGTTCAAAGAGCATTATCCAAAGCCGGCTTCGCGAATCGAAAAGAGCAGCATTTTCAATTATGTCTATGCTGTCCTGCAC
>CAYGIB010000361.1:0-2009 GCA_964349735.1 uncultured Oscillospiraceae bacterium
ACTAAGGACCCCGCTTACTGCACTCCGCGGGCTGGTTGAACCTCTGGCGGACGGAATGGTCAAGAATGAGACAGACCGGAAACGATACTACGGTATCATTCTTCACGAGACCATGCGGCTCTCACGACTGATCGACGACATGCTGGAGCTATCGAGACTGCAGGCACGAACTCTTGCATTTAAGACCTTCCCGTTTGACTTGAACACACTGCTTTCCGAGATTGAAACGAAATTTAAGCCGGTTATGTCCGATGCCAGGCTGGCTTTTCACATCGAGTATAAGACCGGGCCTCTGCCGACCGTTATGGGCAACCCCGACCGCGTGGAGCAGATTCTGGTCATTCTGATGGACAACGCCAAGAAGTACACACCCGCGGGCGGCTCCATCACCATATCGACTGAGTTTAACGAGGAGTCCAATAAGGTATTGGTTTCCGCAATCGACAGCGGTCAGGGCATTCACGAGTATGATATCGATCACATTTTCGACCGTTTCTATAAAGCGGACCGGGCTCGCGGCAAGAAGGGCACCGGACTCGGCCTTTCCATCGCAAAGGAGCTCCTGACCTACATGGGTGAGACGATTTCGGTCGCGAGTGTATACGGCGAAGGAACGACCTTTACGTTCACGCTGACCCGAGTCCAGGGAACCATGTGGTATTAGGCTCGGAGCGTTGATATATGTGTAAATCAGAAAACGACCGCGAAGGAATTCGAATCAATCGGTATCTGGCATCCGCCGGCATCTGCTCCAGAAGACGGGCGGATGAGCTTATCGTGTCCGGAGAGGTGACTGTCGACGGGAGGGTCGCAATTACGGGTGAGAAGGTCTGTGACGGACAAGAGGTATGCGTACGGGGCCAGAAGATTACCGTCGGCTCCGATCATGTGTACATTGCTTTGAACAAGCCTGCCGGGATCACCTGCACCGCAAGTCCCGACGACCCGGATAATGTTATAGATTTTCTGAACTTCGACCGTCGAGTATTCCCTGTCGGCAGACTGGATAAACAATCCTCCGGCCTCCTTCTCCTCACGAACGACGGAGAAACCGCCAATCGGATCCTTCGTACCGATGGTTTTCACGAAAAGGAATATCAGGTTTGCGTCGATAAACCGATTGACGACGTATTTGTCCGTTCCCTGTCGTCCGGCGTTCCGATTCTCGACACGGTCACCCTTCCCTGCTCTGTAAGCAAAACAGGCGAGCGATCTTTTACGATCATACTGACACAGGGGTTGAACCGACAGATTCGGCGAATGTGCGAATATCACGGCTATCGAGTCAGAAGTCTTTCCAGAGTACGCATCATGAATATTAAGCTCGCGAATCTGCCGCTCGGAAGCTGGCGCCATGTAAGCGATGAGGAATTGGGCGAGCTTAAGTCGATGCTGTCCCTTCCTTCTTCTCGAGCGTAGCCGATTCGGCATTGATGTTTCAAAAAAGATCAGACGATTCTGTATTGACCTCCCTCGTCTCGAAAACAAACGAACCCTGATATCGACGCATCTTCGACAAACACCTGACCTCCGCACGGACATCCTCCGCTCCGGTATAATCGAAATCCAGGAACAGTTCCGCTCCGTCCGGATTCGGGAGCTGTTCATCATGCCGGCAATCATCAATATTCTCCGGCAGATAAGGCGTTGCCGTAAACGCAAACGAGGGTTTGTCCGCCCGCTTAACGATAACGGCGGCCTCCTCCGATGCGACGATTTCTAATATACGCGTACCCTTGCGGGCACCGTTTTCCGACGGACGGGCGTACCGATGAAACAAATCGGCGCTGTGCGCCTCATAGATTCCGATATGCGGGGACCACGTCTCCTCCGCGTATAGACCCCCGGGTCCGAACCCGTACCAACGAAAAAGATCCGCTTCCGAAGCCACGTGAAGGTGAAATCCAAAGCGCGGAGGCTTCACGCGCGACTGAAAAGAAAGACCTATGGTCAGCTTCCCGTCGGCAGAGAATCGATAATCCACGACGATCGGACCCTTTAAGGCCGGG
>CAYGIB010000362.1:0-2005 GCA_964349735.1 uncultured Oscillospiraceae bacterium
CGATTGACCCGTCCTTAATCTCCGCGGAACCCTCTCCGCCGTGGAACAGGAGAAATTTCCAGTTGATGTCGTCGGTCAAGTCCTCCGCCTCGGAAAAATCGCCGTTATAGATTAGATTGCCGTCTTCCAAGGGCTCCCGGAAATTCTTAGCCGGCTTCTGAACGTCGGTGTCGTATTGGGGCTTCTGATAGACGCGAACGTAGTCGATCTCAAATTCTGCCTTGGAGAAGTCCGTCGTCTCGTCGGGATTACCGGGCCAGTTTCCGCCCACCGCCAGATTCATCTGTACAAAGAAGGTCTGGTTAAACGGTGCCGGATACGGTTTCTCGTCCTCGCCGGATACCGCGGTAAACCAGTCGTTTACGGTGTTGATCAGTGTTCCGTCAATATAGAAACGCATCTCGCCCGGTTCCCACTCGACCGAAAACTCGTGGAAATCGCTCGCGAACGTTCCGTTGTTTAATGTCAACATGCCCTGTTGTTGTCCGTGCGGCTCTCCGTAATGGACGGTCGCGTAAGCGATATTTGTCTGGTTTCCCAATACCTCCATGATGTCGATCTCGCCGCATTTCGGCCACTGTCCGTAGAAACCTTCGTCCGTCGGCATCATCCAGATTGCCGGCCACAGCCCTTGTCCCTCCGGTACCTTTGCACGGACGACGACCTTACCGTACATAAAGTCCTTTTTGTTCTGCGTGGTCACCTTTCCGGACGTATAATACGCCGCTCCGTTCTCGTCCTCCGTGGCAATCGCCTTAAGCACGAGGACGCCGTCGCGAACAAAAACGTTCTTCTCCGACTCGGTGTATTCTTGAAGCTCATTATTCGTCCACCCCGGCTCATGCGGTTCATAATTCCAGGTCCCCATGTCCATCGCCATGCCGTTGAACTCATCGTTCCACAGAAGTGTGTAGCCGGGAAGCTCCGGCACTTGATCCCGGTCAGTCTGATTTTTAAGCGGCGGCTCGGTATCGGCCACCGTCATCGGTGTCGTCGCGGGAACCATCGTCGTAGACTCCGGCGTCTTTACACACCCGGCAACAGCGGAGCAAGCGACGGCAAATACACACACCACTCCGATCGTTCTCAGCAGTTTTCTCATGATTTTGGTCCCTTCCTTTCGTGCCGCTTTTCGAAAATCCCGGAAAAGCGTGTTCCGTACGATGCTTGACTCACCTTTACTTTTCGGTCAATATCGCGATCATCTCCGCCCGGATCGGCTCGTAATGGTCTCCGGTCAAGCCGAAATCCTTCTCCTTGTATGTCCACATCGCGTGCCCGATGCCGTACTCCCGGAATACCGAGACTGCGTCCGCGAACCAGCGCAATGTATCCCCGACCGGTGCCTGATCGATGACGCCGAACTCACCGCAATATAGAGGCACCCCCGCCTCACGTGCCGCAGCGACTGCTTCGTCAACCATCTCTTTAATAAACTCCGGCCCCATCGTCGCGGACTTTGACATCATCACCGCATCGCCTTGGATCCCGAGTGCCTCGGAGAGCGCCTTAAAGTACTCCATCGTGTCGGGGTACGGCACGTCTTCCATGCTGATATTGGGAACCCAGTGTGCCTTCTGATGCGTGAACAAAAGCGGCTCGTAGAAGTGAAACGTGTAGATTATGTCATTGGCAGCGGGCGCCTCCAGAAGCTTCAGCGTGTCGGTGCTATTCCACCTTATACCGCCGTAAATAATCGGCGTGCTCGGCGCGATCTCACGGATCACAGCGACCGCCCTTCCGATGAGCGCATTCCACGCACTCGCGTTCTCCGTCTCGACGACCTCGTTCAGAAGCTCGAAAACCACATGCTCGTATGCTCCGAATTCCTCCGCGATCCACGTCCACAGCGCCAGGAATTTAAGGACCAGCACTTCGCTCGAAAACAAGTTGTTGCGCGAGTTATCACCGGCGAAATTAAAGTCATACCCGCTGGCCTTGTGAAGATCCAGAATGACGTTAAGCCCGTATTTTTGCCCCAGGAGTACGTTGCGTCTCAATAATT
>CAYGIB010000363.1:0-2000 GCA_964349735.1 uncultured Oscillospiraceae bacterium
CTCCTGAGCCGACCGCAACACCCATTCCAACAGCCACACCGGAGCCCACAGTGACCCCGGTTCCGGAGACGACCCTTGCGGAGACGAATCCCACCGACCCGACTGCGCAAAGCGATAGTCAGGAAACCACAAAGAATAAGAATAGTTTTGTGGCCATGTTAATCGGGCTGGGGGTTTTTCTGGTCGTCGGAGGCATTGCATCCGGATTTATCGAGGAATACAGATACCGCCATCAGAGGGCAAAGCTGCTCAACGAGGAAAAATGAAGGCTTAAGTGATTCGCAGGAATGACTACCAAGTCTTTAAATAGAAAGCGCACACCGCCGGTCGATTATGAGTCGACCGGCGGTCTGTTTTCCCGTAATTCACTTTATACATGTAATCGAAAAAGAAACCGCTCCTCAACGTAAAGCAAGCGTGAGGAGCGGCGTGATATGAATATGTTCTTTTTTAACCGAGAAACAGCTCTACATCCTCATCAACAGTACCGATGCCGCTCATTCCGAATTTTTCAATCAATACCTTGGCGATGTTGGGGGATAGAAAACCTGGAAGTGTCGGACCGAGGTGGATATTCTTTACGCCGAGGAAAAGGAGCGCCAGAAGAACGATGACTGCCTTTTGCTCGTACCAGGCAATATTATAAACAATGGGCAGCTTGTTGATATCGTCTAATCCCAGAACTTCTTGGAGCTTCATCGCGATGACAGCCAGAGAGTAGGAATCATTACATTGGCCCGCGTCGAGCACGCGGGGAATGTCGCCAATCGATCCGAGATTACTCTTGATATAGCGGTATTTGGCACAACCCGCAGTGAGAATAACAGTATCGGAAGGCAACTTCTCCGCAAATTCGGTATAGTATTCACGTGAACGCATCCGCCCGTCGCAACCCGCCATGACGAAGAACTTTCTAATCGTACCGGAGCGAACCGCTTCAAGAATCTTATCGGCAAGCGCAAGCACTTGATTATGAGCAAAGCCTCCGATAATCGAACCGCTCTCGATTTGCTCCGGGGCTGAAAGCTTCCGTGCCATCTCGATAACGGCCGAAAAGTCCTTTCGGCCCCTCTTGTCCGCTTCTATGTGCGGGCAACCGGGATATCCGGCCGAACCTGTTGTAAAGATTCGCGCTCGAACTTCCTCGCTCTTGGGGGGGACGATACAGTTGGTTGTAAAAAGAATCGGTCCGTGGAAGCTCTCGAACTCTCCGACTTGCTTCCACCAGGAGTTGCCGTAGTTGCCGACGAAGTTACTGTATTTTCGAAAAGCCGGATAGTAATGCGCAGGAAGCATTTCACCGTGTGTGTACACATCGACTCCGGTGCCCTTCGTTTGCTCCAGGAGTTGCTCTAAGTCATGTAAATCGTGCCCGGAAATGAGAATTGCCGGGTTATTGCGGACGCCGATATCCACTTGGGTAATTTCGGGATTTCCGTAACGAGAAGTATTCGCATCATCAAGTAATGCCATCGCCTTCACTCCATACTCGCCTGTCCGGAGCGTCATTGCGACCAGGTCATTAGCGGACAGGGAGTCGTCCAGGGTCGCCGCCAGAGCCTCGTATATAAAGGCGGAAATCTCAGGATTCTCTTTGCCGAGATTGGCGGCGTGGTCCGCATAGGCGGCCATGCCCTTGATGCCATAGATAATCATCTCCCGAAGGGAGCGGACATCCTCGTCTGCGGTGGACAGTACCCCGACGGTGTCGGCCTTGGCGAGCATCTCCGGGAGGGAATCCACCGAAAACATCGCGGCAGGATCCAAATCCTCGACGCCTGTGCTTTCGCGTAAATCATCGCGAAGTCCAATCATCTTTCTGATCTGCGCTTCAATCGCGGCTGCGTTGAAATTTGCATTGGTAATCGTCATAAACAGGCTTTTCAGAACCTCTCGACTCAACTCAGGAATAGCGGTCACACCGATTCTGCTCTTGCGGACGATAATTGAAACGCCCTTAAGCGTGTAAATCAAGAGGTCCTGCAATTTAGCGACATCCT
>CAYGIB010000364.1:0-1999 GCA_964349735.1 uncultured Oscillospiraceae bacterium
ATATGTATATACGCGCGCGCGTGCCGCGGAAAGTTTGGTATAATGTTCGAAGGTATATTTTGATAAAGAAGGCTGGAGGAACACATCAATGTCCGACAATCCGGGTATGAATCATCCTGACAAAAGCAGAGAGCAGGATCGCAGAAAGCAGCAAGAAGAACAGGTAGACGCCGTATTTCACTCGCTGCAGAATACGATCATCCCCATCGATTTGGAGCAGGAGATGAAGAAGTCGTTCATCGATTATGCGATGAGCGTTATTTCCGACCGCGCCCTTCCGGACATCCGGGACGGTATGAAACCGGTTCACCGGCGCATTCTGTACTCCATGTTTACACAGGGATTTACGCCGGATAAGCCCTTCCGGAAATGCGCAACCACAATCGGAGATGTCCTCGGCCGATTCCACCCGCATGGCGACATGTCGGTGTACGACGCGCTGGTGCGCCTGGCGCAGGATTTTTCGATGAGACATCCCCTGGTCGACGGTCACGGAAACTTCGGTTCCATGGACGGAGATCCGCCGGCTGCGTATCGTTATACCGAGGCAAGGCTGCAGAAGCTCGCCCTCGAGATGATGAGCGACATTAATAAGAACACCGTTGATTTTCGACCCAATTTCGATGAACACGAGATGGAACCGATTACTCTGCCTGCGCGTTTCCCTAATTTACTGGTGAACGGTGCTGTCGGCATCGCGGTCGGAATGGCGACCAGTATTCCACCCCATAATCTCGGAGAGGTAATCGACGGCGTTATTATGCTCCTGGATAATCCGGATGCCGATGTTGAGGATCTGATGACCGTAATTTCGGGTCCGGATTTTCCGACGGGCGGGGCGATTATGGGCCAGAACGGGATTCGTGAAGCATATCGAACGGGGCGGGGAAGAATCGTTGTTCGTGCGCATGCGGATATCGAGATTATGAAGAATAACCGCCAGAGAATTCTGGTTCGGGATCTCCCGTATATGGTCAACAAGGCGCGGTTGATTGAACGAATCGCGGATTTGGTGAAGGACAAGAAGATAGAGGGCATCTCGGATATCCGCGACGAGTCGGACCGCAACGAAGCGGTACGTATCGTCATCGAGCTGAAGAAGGATGCCAATGCCAACGTTGTTTTGAACCAGCTCTATAAGCATTCGTCTCTGCAGGAGGCGTTCAACGCGAATATGCTTGCTCTGATTCCGGACGAGCAGGGTCGGCTTGAGCCCAGAACGATCACCCTGCGTGATGCTTTGACGCACTACATCCGCCATCAGGAGGAGGTAGTGCGGAGACGGACGCAGTTCGATCTCGAGAAGGCCGAGGCCAGGCAGCACATCGTCGAAGGTCTTTTAAAGGCGATTGACCACATCGACGAGGTCATCGCTCTGATTCGATCGTCCAGAACCGAGGATGAGGCCAAGAAGCGGCTATGTGATCGTTTCGACTTTTCCGACAGGCAGGCACAGCATATCGTCGACATGCGCTTGGGCCGGTTGACCGGTCTGGAACGCGAGAAGCTCCTTGCGGAATACAAAGACCTCGAAGAGAAAATCGCATATTTTCGACGGGTCCTGGAAGACGGAGCGTTGCTCCACGAGATTATCAAGACGGAAATCATCGCCGTTAAGACCAAGTTTGCCGACAAGAGGCGGACCGAGCTCGTCACAAGCGACGAAGAAGATATTACCGACGAGTCGCTGATTCGAGAAGAAGAGGTTATCATTACGTTAACGCATTTCGGATACGTGAAGCGCCTGCCGGTCGACACATACCGGAGCCAGCACCGCGGAGGACGCGGTATTACAGGACTAGCGACCCGGGAAGAGGATTTTGTCGAGCAGATTATTACGACCTCAACTCATTCCACGCTGTTGTGCTTTACGAATCGAGGGCGTGCTTTTCGACTCAAGGGCTATCAAGTACCCGAGGCCAGCCGCCAGGCGAAGGGAACAGCGATTGTAAATCTTCTTCAACTGGACGGGGAGGAGAAGGTGCGGACCGTCATACCC
>CAYGIB010000365.1:0-1993 GCA_964349735.1 uncultured Oscillospiraceae bacterium
AAGCTTGAGCTGTGGGTTCTCTGGGTAGGAGGTGCATTGCTCATCTTGGGGGAGCTTCTCTGGTTCGTCGTGTTCTTTGTCGCCGACGAGCGGGAGGCGGAGGCCACCGAAGCCGCAAGGGTAGGCGAGGATGATCTCATCGGTGCTCTGAATAATCTTTCCGTTCCACAGAGGAGCTGCTTCAGCAAGTACCGCGTAATAGTTCTGTCTGGCCAAATAATGTGACGTATCAGAGTCGTCAAAGCTTTCGGTAATCGCATCAACTACCTGCTTGCTGGATACGAATTCACCGGCTTTTTGTTTCAACTCACCGTCGCCGGCAGGACCCGCCAATTCAGGATTCATCGCCGCAAGAAAGTCATGGGTGAAAACACCGGTAGCCCAGTTCGTCAGGATCACATCATTATGTGTGCAGAACAAAACAAAATCTCTTGATGTTTCGATGTTCTTGGTATTCTTCATGATGCCGATCCAGGTTCCGCCCCATTGAAACGGCGCCGGTCCCGGGCACAATCCATATAATCCATATCGCCAGATTCGATCATTCTCAAAACGGACAAGGTCGTCCAGGATGCTCCTGGGCGGAAGGAAATAGCAGAACACTTCCGCTTGTTCACCGGAGTCCGTGGTTATCGCCCCGTCCATCGAGGCCAGCCAATCTTCATCCCCCATGTGAATTCCAGCAGTGTACCCGTTACTGGCAAATGTTTTTGCTAGTTGCATCAACTCGTCTATTTTCGGATCGATATAAAGTGATCCGTCAACCATCCAAGGCTTGTCCCGCATTCCAAGGAAGGGTCGACACAACTCTTCAACACTAGAAATCATTTTGACTCTGCCGTCAGATTCAGCATGTAAAATTGTCGCCACAGACGTGAATCCATCCCAATCGGACAACATGTCTTGAATCTCATCGGGGTCATCGGTACCGAGATATATTTCGGCCAGATCTCGTCGATAGCAAACCACACCGGGTGAATTCTGATAGGAAAATGCCATAATCTGTCCGGTCTCATGATTGGTACCGACATCGATTGTGTTCGGGTACATCTCTATCTCATCCGCATTCGATTGATATTCAGACAGATCCAATAGCATATCCCGATCAATTAATTCCCTTACCATCGAGGAATCCATCACGATTACATCCGGGCAATTTTCCCCTTCCGCCGATTCCAGAATTCTTCGCAGGTACTCGTCACGATCCCACGTAATCTCCACATAGTCAGTATCGACATACTCACGGAAGGCCGTGAAATTGATTGTCATAATCTTAACATCTTCATTATCGGACCATATTGTTACCTTTCCCTCAAGTCCGTCAATGATTACTATTGTGGATTGCACAGGCAGCGGCGTCGGATAAAATCCCTCGGTGAGTTGACTCAGGTTTCTGTCGTCGCAACCCATCGTGTATAGAGTCTTATTTCCTACGGTATAGATGATTTTAGAAGAATCAAATCGAAAATAAATCTCACTTACCCCTTCTTCATGGTCTGTCAGTTGCTTTGGTTCCGATCCGTCGTAATTCATGGAGAAAAGTTGCCTGTTACCGTCCATTTCCGCGTCCAGAGAGTAGTATATTTTTTTCTCCTCATGCGAATAACCGAAGGACAATACACCGCTATCGTTTATTAGCTTTCGCGGCCCAGAGCCGTTTACGCTCACGGCAAATATATATGGCCCGACAGTACAAATCGGATCTGTATCCGAGGTGTAAAGGATTTGGGAGCCATCCGGCATAAATTCAAGGGAAATTTTTTCCCCGCCGTCATCGGTTAGCTGATGCATATCGGATCCGTCGATGTTTGTTATGAAGATTTCGTTATTCTTGAAAAATGCGATTTGTTTCCCATCCGGAGAAAACCTAAATTGGCACCTTCTGGTCCCACTGTCTTTATAGAGAATGGAATGCTCGGAGCCATCACTTTTCATAATATGAACCGCATATTCTTTCTCTCCAACAATATCTTCTTTAAAACATAGTTTAGTT
>CAYGIB010000366.1:0-1988 GCA_964349735.1 uncultured Oscillospiraceae bacterium
TCATCGTATTGGAGTGATCCGCTCTTGTCTTCCCTTCGCCGATACCCTTATCTTTAAGCCGCGACAGAGACGGAAGAACATCAATCGGAGGAACGACACCCTTGCGATGAAGTTCCCGGCTCAGAATGATTTGTCCCTCGGTGATATACCCGGTCAGGTCGGGTATCGGGTGGGTCTTATCGTCTTCGGGCATAGAGAGAATCGGAATTAGGGTAATACTTCCGTTCTTGCCCTTCTGTCGTCCCGCTCTCTCATACAGAGAAGCGAGGTCGGTATACATGTAACCGGGATATCCGCGGCGTCCGGGGACCTCCTTGCGCGCGGCGGAAACCTCGCGCAACGCGTCGGCATAGTTTGTGATATCGGTAAGGATAACGAGGACATGCATATCCATCATAAAGGCGAGATACTCGGCGGCCGTCAAAGCCATTCTGGGCGTGGCGATACGTTCGATTGCCGGATCGTTGGCAAGATTGATGAAGAGGACGGTACGGTCAATCGCACCGGTTTCGCGGAAGCTTTCCATAAAGAAATTAGCTTCCTCGAACGTGATCCCGATTGCGGCGAAAACAACGGCGAATGATTCGGTCGTCCCGCGGACCTTCGCCTGCCTGGCAATTTGCGCGGCGAGGTTAGCGTGCGGCAAGCCGCTTCCGGAAAAAATCGGGAGTTTCTGGCCGCGGACGAGGGTATTCAGTCCGTCAATCGCCGAGATGCCGGTTTGAATAAACTCATTCGGGTAGTTTCTCGCGGCCGGGTTCATCGGTGTTCCGTTGACGTCCATCCGCTTTTCGGGAATGATTGTCGGACCCCCGTCAATCGGGTTGCCCATGCCGTCAAAGATTCGTCCGAGCATATCCCCGGATACGGGGAGCTCCAGCTGACGGCCGAGAAAGCGAACCTTGCTCTCGGCCAGGTTGATGCCGGCACCGCTCTCGAAAAGCTGCACCAGTGCGTCGCTGCCGTTAATCTCAAGAACGCGGCAACGTCGCTTTTCCCCGTTGGACAACTCGATTTCGCCGAGCTCGTTATAAGCTACATCCGAAACGCCGCGGACCAGCATCAGCGGGCCGGCGACCTCTTGAATTGTTCGATATTCTTTAGGCATCAGTCTTCCTCCTTGTCCAATATTTCGGAGATTTCGTGTACGAGCTGAGATTCAATCTGAGTTGCTTCCTCCTCGATATTGCCTTCCTCAATGTATTTGAATCGGCCGATTCTCTCCCGGACGGGGAGGGCGACGATTTTTTCAATGTCCGCGCTCATTTCCAGCGCACCGGCAGCCTTGTCGTAATAAAGCAGTATTATTTTCATCATCAGATTTTGCTTGGTCATGGACGTGTAGGTGTCTACCTCGTGGAATGCTAACTGATGAAGAAAATCCTCGCGAATGGAACGGGCAACCTCCATTTTCAGCCGGTCTGCGGCAGACAGTGAGTCCATACCGACCAGGCGTACGATTTCTTCCAGCTCCGCTTCTTCTTGCAGAATATGCAGGAAGCGTGAACGATACAAATTCCAATCGGCGGATACGTTTTGGTCGTACCAAGAAGACAGAGAGTCCGAATAAAGGGAATAACTCGTCAACCAGTTAATGGCCGGGAAGTGGCGTTTGTAGGCCAGTCCGGCATCTAATCCCCAGAACACCTTGACGATTCGAAGCGTTGCTTGCGATACCGGCTCGGATATGTCTCCGCCGGGAGGGGAGACGGCGCCGATCGCCGAAAGAGATCCTTCTATGTCTTCGCTGCCGAGAACGGTAACGCGGCCCGCACGCTCATAAAATTGAGCCAAGCGGCTGGCCAGGTATGCCGGATAGCCTTCCTCGCCGGGCATCTCCTCTAAGCGGCCCGACATCTCGCGTAAAGCTTCGGCCCAGCGCGAGGTGGAATCGGCCATTAAGGCGACGGAATAGCCCATGTCCCGGAAATATTCTGCGATGGTGATTCCGGTGTAGATCGAAGCTTCTCGAGCGGCAACGGGCATGT
>CAYGIB010000367.1:0-1966 GCA_964349735.1 uncultured Oscillospiraceae bacterium
ATACTGGCCTTGATTGAGGGATTTGAGCCTTTGTAGGCACGCAGAGCCTGCGCCAGAGCTTCGGACAACGCGCGGGTATGATCGTTGTCGTCTATCTGATCGAGCCAAGTATTGCCTGCTTCCTTCACAGCCTCGTCGTCAACCTCGGACACCAGCTGCTTCAGCTGATCGGCCACGCGGTTGCGAATTTGCTTGGCTCCCAAGAGCATCCCCAGACCGTGCTCCGCGTTGTCCTCGAAAAGCGAGTTGGCCCAAGCCGGTCCGCACCCCTCGGAATTGAGCGTATACGGCATTGAAGGTGCCGAGCCGCCCCAGATTGAGGAGCATCCGGTCGCATTTGAAATCTGCATCCGATCGCCGAATAACTGGGTCAGAAGCTTCGCGTATGCGGTCTCCCCACATCCGGCGCATGCGCCGGAGAATTCCAGGAGGGGCGTCTCAAACTGGCTGCCCTTGATGGTTTTCTTGTTGGCCGGGTTCTCCTTGACCGAAAGCGTCATCGCGGTATCCCAGAAGTCCGCCTCGTCCATATGTTCATTCAAAGGCATCATGATTAGAGCCTTCTCCTTGGCGGGGCATGTCGCTACACAGGTGCCGCATCCCGTACAGTCAAGAGCGGATACCTGCATGCGATACTGATAGCTCTCATAGCCCTTCATACCGGTGACGGTCGCAAACGAAGCTTTCTCGGCCTCTTCCTTTGTCAGAAGGAACGGACGGATTGCCGCATGCGGGCATACCAAGGAACACTGATTGCACTGAATGCATTTGCTCGGATCCCAAATCGGAATGTCCACCGCGATTCCGCGCTTCTCATACTTCGAAGTTCCCTGCGGGAAAGTACCGTCCTCACGTCCGGTAAACGCTGAAACGGGAAGTCTGTCGCCCTCCTGGGCATTCATTACGTCAACGACGTCGCGAATGAACGCAGGCACGACCTTCTTATTGACCGGCTTGTCCCCGGCGCTCGCCCAAGTCTCGGGAATCTTAATCTCGACGACCGCTTCGACACCCGCGTCGATGGCGGCATAGTTCATCTTAACGATGTCGTCACCCTTGGATCCGTAGGACTTCAGAGCGGCTTTCTTCATCAGTTTAACGGCCTCGTCAACGGGAATGATATTGGCCAGCTTAAAGAAAGCCGACTGACAGATGGTGTTGATGCGTCCGCCTAAGCCGATTTCACGGGCCTTCTCCACAGCGTCGATGGTGTAGAACTTGATGTTGTTTGTCGCCAAAAAGCGCTTCATTGCTCCCGGCAGATTCTCATCGAGCTCCTCACCCGTCCACTGCGTATTCAGAAGGAACTTGCCGCCCGGCTTCAGCGGAGCGAGCATGTCGTACTTGTCGACGTAGGACTGGTTGTGACAGGCGATGAAATCCGCCTTGTTAACGAGATACGTCGAGCGAATCGGCTTCTTGCCGAAGCGCAAATCCGATATCGTAACGCCGCCGGACTTCTTCGAATCGTAGGAGAAATACGCCTGAGCGTACATGTCGGTGTTGTCGCCGATGATCTTAATCGAGTTCTTGTTCGCACCGACGGTACCGTCCGCGCCCAAGCCCCAGAAACGTGCCGCAAAGGTGCCTTCACCGGCCACATCGATGGACTCCTCAAGCGGAAGAGACAGGTTGGTCACGTCATCGACGATACCAATTGTAAACTGACGCTTCGGTTCGTCCTTAGAGAGTTCCTTGAAAACGGCCAGAATCTGGTCGGGCGTGGTATCCTTCGAACCCAGTCCGTACCGTCCGCCGACGATACGGGGAGCTTTACAATTGCCGGCAAAAGTCGCGCATACATCCATAAACAGAGGCTCGCCGTGGGCTCCGGGCTCCTTCGTACGGTCAAGAACCGCAATGGATTTAACCGTAGTCGGAAGCGCGGAAAGGAAATGCTCGACCGAGAAGGGACGATAGAGTCGAACCTTCAAGAGGCCAACCTTCTGACCCTTGGCAATAAGGT
>CAYGIB010000368.1:0-1957 GCA_964349735.1 uncultured Oscillospiraceae bacterium
ATGGCCGGGCTTACATAGTGTGCGCTGACTAAAAGGCTCTCGTCTTCCATCCGGTGCTCAAGCTTTTTGAGGCGAATCTTTTTTTGAATTTCGCGCCATGTCCTTTTTCGCGAAAAGAAACGCGGGCGGACTCGGGTCGGAACGTAATATCGCTCCGAATTGGCGGAGGCTCGATAGAAGTATGGCTCCGTCCCGCCTTGTATCATTGTATAGTCACGGGTAGAAAGCTTTGTAATTCCACCGTTTTCCCTGGAAATATTCGCTTGCGCACCACCGAATTCAACTCGTATCTCTCCGCTTTCCTCGCGGAACAGAACCGGAACAGTCGCTGGATGATCCGTTCGACCGGAATCGAGGACCGCGCTGTCCGATGAAGCTTCCGGTGAAGCTTCCGAAGAAGCCTCATCGAGGTCCTTTCCCGTTAATGCTTTCTTCTCCTTAATTAAAGCGTCCGTTTCCTCTCCCTCGAGAAGCACGGTTTGACAGGAAGCGACCTCAAATCCAAAGGGAGCCCACGGTCGGCATTCCGATCGCAGAATGCGGAGATTCAAGAGTAAATCTCGCGGAATGCCGGCATGACCGGGCGCGGCATCCGCTCTATGTTCCGAATCGAGCAAGAGCGACACGATTGAATCCGTTTGAAATCCCAAAGACAGCTCCTGCGCCGCGCCGGGAGGCAAGGAGGCAATGATTCCTCCGCCCGACCGAATTTCCCGTCCTCCCAGAATAAGGCTCCACTCGAGCTCCAGTTCGCCCGTCGGCCCGTGAAGGTCCGAATTCATAACGGCAGGTTTCGACGGATCATCTTTGGACACCAGAAACGTAACCGTCTCGCACTTTCGGCGGACTGTCTCGTACTCCGGGTGTTTTTCGCGAAAAGCATCGACGATTCCTTGCGCAATCGCAACCTCAGCGCCTCGAAAACCTTTACAAAGATCCGCCTGATGAATATACTTCAGCGGCTTTCGGGGTTCGATCTCGTCATTGCGACCCGGTATGCTGCTCAATTCTGAAGCATTCCCCTCTCCCGCTTCCACGTCGGTGGTTACCCCCGATTTCTCGACGGAGTGCATCTCCTCCCTGAATCTTCGATCCAGACACAGGTCCTGCCACTCGCCGAAAAGCGCCCCCGTGCGTGCATCGAACGGGTCAAATTCGGAAACCGCTCCGGTGTCGCGATAGAGGTAGTAGAAAAGACCGGATCCGGAATCGCTGCCGATCGCGTCCCGAATCTCCTCCAGCAAGGCCTCTTCTCGAGAATCCAGTTTCATGGACCAGATGATCACGCATGGATGTGCGGAGAAGCTTTCCGCGGATGCCGTGGGATCCTCTCTGTCCAAGGGACAAATCACATACAAGCCGTACCGGTCGCAAAGGTCAAAGAACAGCGGGTCCGCCGGAAAGTGCGGAATCAAAACGGTATTCAGATGCGCCCTTTTCATCAGGAGCACATCCTGAAGCATACGCTCAGCCGGAACCGACAATCCGTATTGCGGATCAAAGGAGAAATATCGAGTTGCTTTCAGCGGAACAGAGCAATCATTAATGAGGACCTTCCGATCCGATTCCTTTACCGTTCGAAATCCGATCCTCCGCTTCTGAACACAGATGACCCGATCGTTTGAATCCTTCACGATCACAACCAGATCATATAGATTCGGGGTTGCATGAGACCAGTGCGACACACCCCGCGCGAGGATTCGGCTCTTCACGATGGCCGTTTTGAGCGGCTCGACGATTGCTCTTCCGGGCTCTGACGGCCAGAGGCGAATCTCGGGCAGATTGTAGATGTCATATTCGTCGCAGACCGCGATCAGCTTATAGTCAATCGTCGTCGAAACGGGCCGGTCCGTATGGTTATATAGTCGCAAATATACGTCAAGATATGTGTCTTTCGAGTTTTCCGGTCCGGTCCGCTCGGTTTCAACAGAAACGGACCGAAGCTCCAGTAGAGAAT
>CAYGIB010000369.1:0-1929 GCA_964349735.1 uncultured Oscillospiraceae bacterium
GGGTATCGAGACAAAGGACGGCTTTTTCAGCGTGAACCGCTCCCAGGAAACCTCGATTCCGGGCGTTTACGCCGCAGGTGATTGCACGGGAAAACCCCTTCAGATTGCCAAGGCTCTCGGGGAGGGTCTCGTGGCAGCCTTGTCCGCCGACACTTTTCTTGTCGCGGCTGAGCGGGTGAAGGGATAGCCTCCCGGGGCTTCACTGTTTATCGCAAAAAAAGAAGGAGGCAATAGAAAAAATGGAAAAGACAAAGCAAATCCTAATGGTATTCACGGGCGGAACCATCTCGTCGCGCATTCATAAGAAAGCCATAGAACTCGGCACCGCGCCGTATACTCTGCTGGAATTAAAAAAAAGGATTCCTGACACGTATGACATCATCGAGCCGATCAGTGTCTTTTCCGAAAATATCACTCCGGAGATGTACCGGGTGCTGTTCAACGCCATCGATAAGGCATTTTCGCCGAACAGGCACTGCGGGATCTTGATTGCGCACGGCACCGACACGATGGCTTATACCGCACAGTTGGCAAACCTCTTCTTTGCAAAGTATACCGTTCCCGTCGTACTTTTCGGGAGCAAGCGCCCGCCCGACGACCCGGAAAGTGACGCACAGACGAACTTCAAGGCCGCACTGACCCTTGTCTCTTCTGTGGAAAAAGGCATCTTCGTCGTCAGTCAGGCATCTGACGGGAAGGTCTACGTCCATCACGCCGCCTGGGTTCAAAGCGCCGATGTCCGGACGGACGACTTTTCGAGCTTCCGGAATCGTTTTGCGGGGAAGATTGTCCGCGGGGCGTTCGTACCGATTCCCGATTTCACAGCGCCACCGGTCTTCCCGGCCGCCTCCTCCGCCCTCCCGAAAATCAGGAAGCTCGCGACGCTTCCGACTGAGCGAACCGTGCTGTGCATTCCCGCATACTGCTGTGCCGGCTACGAAATGATTCAGGCCGGTATGCCCTCGTTTACTTATGTCCTGGTTCAGCCGTATCACTCCGGAACCGCGAACGCCCTATCCGGGGATAATCCGTACTCGCTTCTTTTCCTGAAGAGGGCATGTGACAGCAAGGGAAAGCGAATTTTCCTCGGGCCGTACGATACCGGAAAGCCCCTTTATTCTTCGTCTCAGGCACTACTTCAAGCCGGTATCACGCCGGTTCCCGACATGCCCTTCGAGACCGCCTGGGCGATTCTGATGCTCTGCACCTGGCTGGGCATCAATCCGGATAAGTTTTTCAGCACGGTGAAAATCGGGCTGTGATTTGTTTTTCAAACAGTAGAGCCCTCGAAATACATTTTCGAGGGCTCCTTTTTTCTATTCGTCCGATTCGTAGACGGCCTGCCTGCGCGCAAAAACAACTACGGATGATACAGCTTCTTCGTCTGGTACTCCGGCTCACATGTTATGGTGACGCCGAGTTTCATGAAAATATTGTCGTCGACGTGTGACAGAATCGTCGTTGAATGCGCATCACAGCCGCGGAGCTTCTCGAGCTGCTCCATCGCCCGCTCCGCCATCGGATTCGTCGCGGCGCAAATCGCGAGCGCAATTAAAATCTCATCGGTATGCAGTCGAGGATTGCGGTTGCCCATGTGATTGATTTTCAAGTCCTGGATGGGTTCAATGACAATCGGCGATATTAGCGGAATGTCGTGCTGGATTCCCGCGAGCTCCTTGAGTGTGTTCAATAGTACGGCGGCGGATGCTCCCAATAGCGAGGTCGTCTTTCCGGTAATAATTCTTCCGTCCGAGAGTTCGATGGCGACGGTCGGCCCTACCGTCTTCTCCGCTCGTTCAAGTGCGGCGCTGATTACCGGCCGCTCCTTAATATCGATTCCAATCTTATTCATCAATAGCTCAATCTTTGAAACCTCGGCAACGTCGGCAAGACCCTGGCGAACCGTGCATTTTGTCTGATAGAATCTCC
>CAYGIB010000370.1:0-1928 GCA_964349735.1 uncultured Oscillospiraceae bacterium
TCATTATATCGTTCATATTTCATTAAAGCAAGCGAAATTGAAATAAGAACAGAATATTTTCTCTCTTATTTTAGTTTCGCCAAAAATATTCTTTATATACGTGTTCAGTTTCACAATTTTCGTCTTTTTTATATGAATTTAGAGTATGAGCAGCCAACGGCTATCATAGCCGTTGGGCTTGAGAGTTCCAAAGATGTCACGAATAATCTGTTCTTGCCAGTCGATAAGCTCAAAAGGCTTACCTGCCCACGTGTATTTGGTATGTCAGAGTGCCGCAATGTAGGTTCTGATTTACCGCGATTGCTGCACCAGAACCGTCACTCGGACGCTCGTCTTTTTGCCGATTGCCTTCACAGGGTTCGACTCCCTCCAGCAAAACAAAATTTGGCGGAGAAGGAGGGAGTCGAACCCTCGAAACGCTGAAATAAAAATGTATATTGCATGTTCATCCTTTCAGATTAAGAAGGGGGAGAGAACATGCAGTATTTTGGAAAAATATTCAGGGAAGCAAGGATTGCGAAAGATCTTACGCGTGAAGAGCTTTCAGTATTAAGCGGGCTCTCGGAAGCGACTATCCTTGCTTGCGAGAGAAGCCGTTATATTCCAAGCATTACAACATTATCTGCGTTGTCAAAGCATATAGATATCATCATAAATAGACTCGCACCTGAACTCGAAAAAGAGAAAAAAAGGCGTCGCCGAGAAAAAAAGTATCCCAGAGACAGTATGCAAAAATATTGGGAAGAAGCAGTGAATACCTTCAGAACCGCTTTTTGTCGGGATTGATCAATTTTGATGCCGCAGACATACAGAAGACAATGCATCACTTCAATTTATCGCCAGAAGAAGTAATCAATATTTTCATTGAGAACATTTGCTCAAACGTAAACCTCTAATCTTGTCGTTGTTTTATCACTTCTCAAGTGCCATAACGTTTTCGAGTATCCGAAATCGGAGGATAAAATATAAAGATGATCAGTAAGATCCTTACTCCGCAAAAAGCTTTTCAAATGATCTGACTTGCTTGCAAGTTCTTTTTCCAGATATACGGCGTAAGATGGCTCAATCAAGTTCGCTTCTTCACCTTGCGAAGAAAACAACACTCCTGTCTCGTCATTTATCAAGACTTCAGTACAATCCGCGTTGAAAATAAACATTCTGTTTCCGCGATGTAATAACTCTGAACTCAACAAAGCTCTTGTCCCCAAGCTATATACCCCTAAGGAGTATTTCGTGGAATCACGCTGCATGACATATACCAAAGACGTATCGTCAGTTAACGCAACCGGAAATTCTTGTATGCCGGTATCAACATATTCATCTCCGATGATACCGTATAAGCATGTCCAGTCCTCCGGCCTCTCCCAATTGATAATTTTCATAAAGGAAATAGCAGTACCGGAAGGAGAGAGAGTATATTGCTCACCGGCATATTCCGAAATCAAAATCGATTCTTTACTCTCAGTATCAAAAACATAAAGTGCTCCTAGTGATGGATCGTAAAATCCGCCTATAACAGGGTCGTATTGCTGCGCGCTGACGGTCGGATCATATTCATTGGTTCTAACCCGATACGCAACTCGTTTGCCATCATACGATACTTGAAAATCCAGGACATTGTTGGTCACGTCGATTGCGTATTTTCCATCCGTGAAAACTAAAACATCTAAATTGCCGCCTCGCTTTTGAAACAATAAACCCACGCTTTCATTATTTGCTGAGTATTCAACGCGTCCGCGTCGCTCAAGGTCCGCAATGTCCGGCAAAATCTCTCCGCCAATGGTCAAATTCGAATCCTTTCCTATTACAACCACAGCATCGTTTGCCGGGAACATGCCTAGCAATTCCGTTTTTTCAATGGGCTTTATGTCGTAGTGAGTATTCCGGAGTAATCAAGACAGTGCAATCCGATATCTCCAAGACACCCC
>CAYGIB010000371.1:0-1921 GCA_964349735.1 uncultured Oscillospiraceae bacterium
CGAGAGAAAAAGTTCCGCAGTCTCGGCGTGCTGTGTGTTCAGATTGGATATATATACAGCGTCGATATTCGAATCGGCGGCCATTTCGGCATAGGAGCCGTATGCCTTCGCCTGCGGAAAAAACGCTCCGTTCTCCGAAACAAATGCCTGAGCACGCTCTAAGCTACTCGATGCAACCGCCCCGAGCGTAACATCCGAAAGCTCAGTAAGTCCTTCTGCAAAACGGTGTGCAATCATGCCCGGTCCCGCAATCCCAAATCGAAAGACGCTCATTTTTCCTGCTCCTTACGCTGCCGTCGCGTGTTGGCGATTGCCAATCATCGACGCTTAGGGACGTTTATCCGTCCGGCTTTTGTTTCTTGGACTGGTACGGAACCGTTTCGGTAACCGGTATGAGTGGCGGAAGTCTTTCTCCGGCATTATAAGAAGAAACCGGAACGGCGTCGTATGCACCTCGCTTAATCGCTTCGATAATAATATACGCCGTATTGTTGATACGGGTCGTCAACCGCTCGGGCTCAATTTCTTCTTTAAGAAACTCGTATGAATCAAGCCGAGTCCCGCGAATCATACCGCCCTCTTCTTGAAGGTTCAGGTTCTTTGTTTCCTTCATTTCCGACAGCGTTGTCGCATTGTAATCGAATGATTCGAAAAACACAATCGGAATTCCCGCCTCGTCAAAAGGTACGTAATCCGACCGGTTCAGAGTCACCTCACGGTAAATGTCCTGAATTTCGTCTCCGTTCAGATCCATCAACAGGCCGGACATGTTGTAATAGAGGTCGACGTTGTTTTGGGATTTTAACATGTGGTTGTATACGACGTCATACGCCTCATAGAGTTTCCGACGATATTCGTATTTTTTTCCGGGCAAAAGAGAACTCAGCCCGGAGCTTGCATATAATTTGTCGCCGGCATAAATGCTGTCCACGCAATACATAACATCAATCGTGTCTTTTTCTTCGCGTGTCATCGAGTTAAGAAAGGCCCGGGCACCCTGATAATCCGACATGCCGGCACCGAACGCAACCAGAACCACATCGTAAGCCGGTTTTTCGGCGCGAATTTCCGCCGCCAGCGTCAACAGGCAGGCGACTCCCGACGCATTGGCCTGAATTCCGTCATATCTCCATGCTTCCGAAGTATTCTCGTCAGTATTCTCGTCAACTGTATCCTCCGTGGGTGCCTGATCCGGAACGGGCGGCTGTGCGACATCGTAATGTGCACCGACAATCACGGTCTCTCGTACGGGAGAATACAGCTCTCCCTCCTCGCGAAGCATAAATCCCTCGCCCTGAATACGCACGATGTAATTCGTCGATTCCTTGGTCCGGTACGGGTCGAAAAATACCTGCTCCTCGACCGTATATCCCATTCGAATCAACTCTTCTTTTATGAAAAGCCCGGCTTTCTTTTCCTGCTCGGAATACGCGAACCGGTCGGGAAAACGATTGACGATTGCAAGTGCCGTAGTCTTCCCGTACTCTCCGTAATCGGCCGGCTTCAATTTATCCTGCTCGCCGTTTCCGCAACCGACCGACATCCACATCGATAGCAGTATGGAAACCGTAAGAATCGTCGAGAGCAACATTCTCTTCCTGTTCCCGAAATTTTGGTCGGATTGATGAATACTCATGACTCGCCCGCCTTCTGACATATTTCGGACAATGCCGAATCGTAGTACCGGATTGCCGTCTCCGGAGGTACCTTCTGAATAATCGGCTTTTTCTCCGGACCGATTCGAATCAGATCAACCGTCTTACCCTGTTTCTCGAGCGACTTCGCGATTCGCTTCAAGAGCGTTTCCTTGGTCACTTCAGTCAGCATGACGGGAAGCCCCAAGCGCTCGTACAGCTTATGAAGTGCGGCCGTGTGGCACATGGAAAGAAGAGCCAGGGCGAAGGCCTCGCCGGAGGTGTAT
>CAYGIB010000372.1:0-1907 GCA_964349735.1 uncultured Oscillospiraceae bacterium
GCGTATGCGGAGCGTTGAATGTGTGCGTTCTGAAGGCCCGGAAGCGAGCGGATCATGTCGATCTGCACATCCTCGGGCATGCTCGTGCTCATTCCCTGAAGATAGAGCTCGCAGGTATCCTCGCCCATCGGCTCCACGAAAACCTGGTGGCGCTCCCTCTCTTTAAACTTGACAAATTTGTCCTCAATCGAGGGGCAGTAACGCGGGCCGGTTCCCTCGATGGTACCGCTGAATAGCGGCGACCGGTCAAGGTTTTTCTCAATCACGCTCTTGGTCTCAGGCGTCGTCCACAGATTCCAGCAGGGCATCTGCGGGCGAACGGGTCGATTTCCGAGCATTTCGTACTCGAATGAGAACGGGGGCACATCGTCCTCGCCGCCCTGCTTGTCCATTTTCGAAAAATCGACGCCGCGGGCGTTCAGTCTCACCGGTGTGCCGGTCTTGAAACGTTGTATCGGAAGGCCCAAATCGGAAATGCTCTTCGAAAGTCCGACCGACGGAAACGAAGCATCCGGGCCGCTTGGTATAATCACCTCGCCCATAATGATGCGGGCTTCCATGTACGTTCCCGAGCTGATAATCACGGCAGAGGCACCGTACACCGCTCCGCTTCGCATCACGGCTCCGCAAACGATCGGGCGCCCGTCCTCCTCGTCCGTCAGGATCTCTGTAATCTCTCCCTGACGAATATCAAGGTTCTCCGTATGTTCCAGGAGTTCCTTCATTCTCTGGCTGTACCGCTTCCGGTCAATCTGCGCACGCGGCGAGAAAACCGCGGGTCCCTTGGAGCGGTTCAGCATCCGGGTCTGAATTGCGCTCTCGTCCGCCATCTTGCCCATTCGACCTCCGAGCGCGTCAATCTCGCGCACCAGCTGTCCCTTCGCCGTTCCCCCGATACTCGGATTGCATGGCAGGTTCGCGACGGCATCCAGGTGTAAATCGAAAAGCACGCACGACAAGCCAAGACCCGCAGCGGCACAAGCCGCTTCGCAGCCCGCGTGTCCGGCACCGACTACAATCACATCATAGTCACCGGCCTTGTATGTTCCTTTTCGTCGAAGTGCTTCCGCAAGTGTTGTCAATCTACCCCCCCCATGTGTCTTTTCGCCCTTCATTTTCCGATGCAGAATCTCGAAAATATCTCTGCCACCAATGTCTCGTTTACGCTGTCACCGGTGATTTCACCGAGCGAATCCATCGCGGATCGTATGAGCGAGCAGGCGATTTCTACCGGCTGGCCGGCTGACAGAACTCCGGCCGCCTCCAGAAGAAAACCGGCCGCTCGCGTCACCCGGTCATAATGACGGCTGTTCGTTAGAAGAAGCGAGCGATTCGTACCCTGGCCCAGCTCATCGTACATCGACCGAATCTCGGCGCCGATTGTATCGATCCCGTCGCGCGTCTCGGTCGAAATCGCCTGACTGAAACGGATTTTTCCGGAAAGGCCCTGCTTTTCAATTGCAATCAGAATATCCCGCAGATACTCCTCTGCCGAGCTTTTCGAGATAAGGTCCGAGTTGCTTACGAGTATGCCGATTTTTCGAGAATCAAACGGCTTCGCGGCATCGGCAAAAAACGATAGATCTCCATCCTCGCCATTCTCCTCCGGAGAAATCAGCCACAAGAGAAGGTCTGCCTCGGAAATCGCGTCGAAGGCCCTGGAAACGCCTATTTTCTCGACAATATCCATCGTGTTTCGAAGTCCGGCGGTATCAATCAGACGTACCGGCACTCCTTCGACGGATGTGTCGACCTCAAGTGTGTCCCGCGTCGTTCCCGGAATCGGGGTGACAATCGCCCGGTCGTAACCGGCGAGTCGATTGAGAAGCGACGATTTTCCGCTGTTCGGGACCCCGCACAGGACAACGTTCATCTTTTCCTTAAGAATCCGACCTTGGGTGTATGTT
>CAYGIB010000373.1:0-1901 GCA_964349735.1 uncultured Oscillospiraceae bacterium
GATATGAAGCTCGCGGCGGCATATGCGATCGCTGATCTGGTAACTCCCGAGGAGCTTCGAGCCGACTATATTATTCCGGACGCTTTCGATCCCCGCGTCGGAAAAGCGGTTGCCAAAGCGGTTGCGGAAGCCGCCCGTAAATCCGGTGTGGCCCGTATTTGATTCGTATGATTTAGTAGATTACCGGAAAAATTGTGGTACAATACTTGAAATACGTTTCGTCGGGAGGTGAAATCATGATTAATCGTCAAGAACTACTGCAGCTGGTCGAGCGTAACGCTCGTGTTCCCGCATCAGAGTTGGCCGTCATGATCGGAGCGGACGAGAGAGACGTAGCCGACGAATTGAAGCGCCTTCATGAGGAAAACGTTATTCTCGGATATGCCGCAATCATTAACTGGGACAAGACCGAACGGGAGTCCGTGACTGCGATGATTGAGATTCGCATCACACCCCAGAGAAACAAAGGGTTCGACCAGATTGCCGGTCAATTATTCCGCTTTCCGCAGGTTACGTCCTGTTATCTGATGTCCGGCGGTTTCGATTTGATGATTATCATCGAGGATTCAACCCTTCGGGAGGTCGCCCTGTTTATCGCCGAGAAGGTGGCTCCGATTGATGGAGTCATCTCCACGTCGACGCACTTCATCCTGAAGAAGTATAAGAGCAACGGCATCATTTTCGACGCGAAAATATCCGACGATCGGGAAACGATTGTTCTGTAATTCGTGTGATGTCGTCCTGGTATAGGTAGGAGAAATCGAATGAGCATTTCATACGACGATAAAATTTCGGGCGTGGTTCAATCCATTCCTCCGTCTGCTATTCGACGGTTTTTCGATTTGGCAAACGAGATGAAGGGAGAGGTTATCTCTCTATCAATCGGCGAGCCGGACTTTGTGACGCCTTGGCGCGTTCGTGAGGCGGGTATTTACTCCTTGGACCAGGGGTATACTCACTATTCTCCGAACCAGGGGTACATTGAGGTTCGAAGAGCCATCGCCAAATACTCGGCAAGAAGATTTAAACTCGAATATGACCCGGTATCGGAGATACTGGTTACGGTCGGTGGGAGTGAAGCACTCGATCTGGCGGCCAGAAGTCTGATTAATCCGGGTGATGAAGTCATTATCGTTGAGCCCTGTTTTGTTTCGTATAAGGCGACCGTGATGATGGCGCACGGTGTTCCGGTTATTATCAAGACAAGGCAGGAAGACAATTTCAAACTTCTCCCCGCGGATCTCGAGCGAGCAATTACGCCCAAGACCAAGTATATTGTGATTGGCTATCCCTGTAATCCGACCGGAGCAACGATGACCGGTGCCGATTTGGCGGAGATTGTCCGTGTTCTCGATAAATATCCTGATATTCTCGTTGTTTCCGACGAATTATATGCGGAGTTATCCTACAGCGACGAACCTTTTGTATCCATTGCGACATTCCCTTCGATGCGTGATCGCACGATAGTGGTGAACGGGTTTTCGAAGGCGTTTGCGATGACCGGATGGCGGATTGGCTACGCTGCCGGACCGGGACAGATCATTCAGGCCATGAACAAGGTGCATCAATATTGCATCATGAGTTCGCCGACCACTGCTCAGTATGCGGTCATCGAGGCGGCTCTTTACGGAGACAAAGATATTCTTGAAATGAAAAACGAATACAATCGCAGAAGAAGGGTAATCTATACCGGTCTCCTGGAAGCCGGATTGACCTGCTTTGAACCGTCGGGAGCGTTCTACGCATTTCCTTCCGTACGAGAGTTAGGGATGACATCGGAAACCTTTTGTGAGCGATTTCTGAAGGAAAAGAAAGTAGCAATCGTACCCGGGAACGCTTTCGGCGATTGCGGAGAAGGACATGTTCGAATCAGTTATGCATCCTCGATCGAGAATATTAGG
>CAYGIB010000374.1:0-1898 GCA_964349735.1 uncultured Oscillospiraceae bacterium
AATGGAATGATTTCGATGAGGAACTCTTCAGCAGCATCTACAACGACGACTCCGGCACACGCGAACTGAGGCACCGCATTATCGGTTCCGATATCTCGCCGCAGGCAATCGCCATTGCCGAGAAGAACATCAAAAATGCCGGATTAAAGAAACAGATTGAGCTGAGCGTAAAGCCTTTTCAACAATATACCGAGGCACCTGATTCGGAGGGGGTGTTAATCACCAATCCCCCTTATGGTGAGCGTCTGAAAGTGGAAGAACTGGAAGGGCTCTACGCGATGATCGGTGAGCGGCTCAAACACGTTTTTTTAGGTTTCAATGCCTACATTCTGAGTTATCGGAAAGAGTCATTCGATGCTATCGGCCTGAAGCATACACGTCGTTTCTTTCTCTATAACGGAGCACTCGAGTGTGAGATGCGTGAATACGAGATTTTTTCCGGTAAACGCAGGGAACGCCCTATAGAGGAAGCCGGTCGCGAACCGCGCAGGGGACATGATTATCAGGCCGACCGTAACTCAAAAGAGGGATACCGGCGTTCAAAGCGAGCCGAAAGAGAAGAGGAGGGCCTGAACGACTTTGGCCGGCCAGCCAGACAAGAGAGATCGGGAAACAGAGAAGAAAGGTCGGAAAGAAGAGGCGAAAGACCTGAAAGAAGAGGAGAGAGGCCCTTTAAGACAGAAAGGCGTCCATATGAAAAAAGAGGTGAACCGGGTGAACGACACAATGCGGATAATCGCAACACGGGAGAAAGAACCTTCAATAAAGAACGATCTTCGCGTGAACGAAACAGCGAAAGAGGTGGGAAGCCGGGAGGTTTCAGCCCTGATAAAGATCGTGAACAAAAGGGACGCTCATTCGATGCCAGAAGTAAGGATCGTGGTGGCTCCTCCCGGGAAGATCACAAACCTCGTGGACGGTCATATGGTTCCGGGAATAAGGATCGTAGCCCTGCTTTTGGAAAAGATGTCAAACCACGTGACTTTAAGAAAATGGAGGGGAAGGAACCCCGGTTGCGCCGCCCCCGAAAGGGAGAATAAACGTTTTTTACTTTATTTGTTGACGTAGTGATTACATAGAATCTGGCGATGGAACAATTTTCATTGCCATTTTTTTTGTGGCTGCACGGTCGGTCTTGCCACTCCCGGTTTGCGGGACAGCCTTTACGACAAGGATATGGAGGGGTTGTTGATAGCGCGGCAGGAGTTTTTCGATCTCCCTTTTGAGTGTATCAGGATTGTTTATGGGTTCAATTAATAATACGATAGCCTCTCCCAGCCGTGGATGTGGTACTGCAGTGATCGCAAATTTTCCTTTCATACTGGGTCGTAAAATTTTTTCCACCTCTTCGGCCTGCACCTTGATACCGCCCGTGTTGATCACGTTGTCTTTTCTTCCCAGAATGCGAAAAGCGCTGTCGGGACGGATTTCAGCAATATCATTGGTAACCACTGTCTCATCGGCCACATGTGGGGCGCGGATGACCAGCGTCTGTTTTTCTGTCAGTTTCAGGTCGACACCCGGGAGGGGTGTATAATAATCGGATGCATCCTCCCCGTTGATCCTTCTCAGTGCAATGTGCGATACCGTTTCGGTCATGCCGTATGTGGCGTAGATCTCGTTTGGAAGTTCTTTCAGTACCTCTTCCAGTTGTGGATCGACGGCTCCCCCGCCAATGATCACCCTTTTTATTTGGGATAGCCGCTGTTTCTCTCCCGGCGATTGAATTGCGTTATACACCTGTAACGGCACCATAGCTGCAAAATCAAAGGAGGTGTTCGTCTCTGCCAGCGGATGACCGGAGGGTGCTACCGGAAAGAGATCCAGTCCCGCGCAGATGGCTCGCACCACCATCATCTTCCCGGCAATATAATCGAGCGGCAGGCAGAGGAGTGCCT
>CAYGIB010000375.1:0-1888 GCA_964349735.1 uncultured Oscillospiraceae bacterium
CTCGGAAGCCTGCGTCGGCGAGCTCCGCCGCTTCGGCGTCGGCACCGAAAAGATCCTCCGTGGTCCGGGAAGACTCGGCATCTACTATCTCGAGACCGGCGCAAACCAACGCCCGAGCAAGGTCGTTTACGACCGTGAGGGCTCCTCGATCGCGCAAGCCGTCGTCGGCGATATCGACTGGGAGACGGCCTACATCGGTGTTGATTGGCTCCACGTGACCGGCATCACCCCCGCGCTCTCCCAGGGCGCCGCGAACCTGATTCTTCAGGGCCTTCGCCTCGCGAAGGAAAAAGGCATCACCGTTTCCCTTGACCTCAACTATAGAAAAAATCTCTGGAAATACGGAAAGACCGCGCAAGAGGTCATGCCTGAAATCGTCCGCTTCGTCGACATCCTGATCGCCAACGAAGAGGACTGCCAGAAGGCTCTCGGGATCGAGACCGCCGTCGACGTCGAATCCGGCGAGCTCGACACGGAAAAATACCGCCTGCTGACCGAAAAGGTCCTCAAGGACTACCCGAACCTTCAAAAAATCGCCGTCACCCTCCGCGAGAGCGAAAGTGCCGACATCAACGGATGGTCGGCCTGTATGAATAACGGCTCCGAGTTTCTATTAAGCCGCCGTTATGAGATCCGCGACATTGTCGATCGCGTCGGCGGGGGCGATTCCTTCTCCGGCGGACTCATCTACGGACTCCTCTCCTGTGAAACTGATGCCGAGGCGCTCGAGTTCGCCGTCGCGGCGAGTTGCCTTAAGCACTCGATCAGCGGAGACTTCAATCGCGTCAGTGTCTCCGAGGTCCGTGCCCTGATGGGCGGCGACGGGTCCGGGCGAGTGGTACGGTAGAGGGAGTAATGCAATCCCGAAAAACGGAGTATCTGTGGGTACTCACATTTGAACAGATTTTCGAGAAGATAAGAAGCCATCCCTTATTATGATGGGATGGCTTCTTATCTTCTCGAAAAATTATAATCTATGTTGGTGTGTGTCTCCGATGAAGAATTCTGTCTTGTGCTGTACTGTTTTCTAGATAACGTATCCTAAATTGCGCACATATGAAAAATAGAGGACATGGTCCGCTCTCACTTGGTAGAATGTTAGTTGTGAAAAAACAAATTCGCCAAGCAAAGGAGAACGAAACCATGTCTGAGAAGATTATAACGTTAAACGAGGGTGCAATAAAGCAGGAACTGGGAGATTTGGTGCGACAGAGCGTAGAAGATACACTGAATGCTTTACTGGACGAAGAAGCGGACCGGCTGACCAATGCAAGTCGATATGAGCGAACCGAAGAACGGCTGGATACGAGAGCCGGGTCGTACAAAAGAAAGCTTCTCACCCAAGCAGGAGAGGTAGAACTGAAAATGCCGCGACTTCGGACGCTGCCTTTCGAAACGGCGATCATCAAGCGATACCAGAAACGCGAGATCAGCGTGGAAGAAGCGCTGGTTGAAATGTATCTGGCGGGTGTTTCCGTTCGACGAGTCGAGGATATCACCGAAGCGCTCTGGGGTGCTAAAGTAAGTGCCGGAACGGTCAGCAAACTCAATCAGAAAGTCTATGTGAAGATTGAGGAATGGCGCCAACGGAAACTTCTCATGGCTTATCCGTACGTCTATCTCGATGGAATCTATCTGAAACGCAACTGGGGTGGAAGCTATGAAAATGTTGCGATTCTTGTGGCTATGGCGGTCAATGAAGACGGACAACGCGAAGTGATCGGAGCCGCAGAAGGCGGAAAAGAAGATCGTGAAAGTTGGTTGAATTTTCTGGTATCGCTCAAGGAGCGAGGCCTGACCGGCACCCAACTATTTATCGGAGATAAGTGCTTGGTGAGTATTCCGGCCAATCAAGACAGGGTATCCAGAGCGAGTAAGACACCCCAAT
>CAYGIB010000376.1:0-1886 GCA_964349735.1 uncultured Oscillospiraceae bacterium
GTCATGAGCCATGTTTTCCATGATCCTTATTTGAGCATCATATGCTTTCGCCGTCTTTTCAGCTTCTTTCGGAGAAAACACTCTGTCGTTTGCCGCGCCGAGCACCAATAACGGCGTATTGATTTTTCGGGGATGAGGAAGGTTCAGGATCAACATATCCAGGAATGCCGAAAAAGATTCATTTTGTAATTGAGAAAAATACTTGTCTAAATCTTTGGGATCCATATCCTCAGAGAAAAATGATTCGCGAGCAAGCCGGGTCGAACCGATGAAATGATGCAGATCCATCGTCAAAACCGACTTGAAAAATGCCGACGGATGATTCTTTGCCATACGAATCGCTGATCGAAAGATACCTCCCACCGGCAGAGAAGACATCAACACGGCAGAAGGTGCCGAATGTTTTTCCAGATACTTCTGAACAACAAGTCCTCCCATTGAATGTCCGATCAGTATCGGCGGTATCGGCATATCGCCGGCTACTTGTGCGACATCTTTCACAAAGTCCGATATTCGTAAAGCGTTTAATCGCTTGTCTGTCTGACTTGAGCCATGTCCTTGAAGACTTAGGGCATATGAGGGATATCCGTTTTGCGCAAAATACGGAAGAAAGAATTCATTCCAGCACCATGCAGCATGATAGGCGCCATGAACAAACAGGACGGGGGTCTTTGGGGAGGGCTCCGCGGGTATTTGGGACAGAACTTCCAGTTTCATCGATCGCACTGCCTTCACATTTGTCTTTTCTGCGTTGAGAATAACGACCGGAAAATGACCTTCCGGTGTTAATTTTCCATTATAACATGTTGTACAGACCGCGGAATGATGGCTCTGAAATTGTTATTTAAGGGCTTATGCCCTTTATCTTTTTTTATGGTAGCCTGCTCTCAACCATTTGTGATTGTGATGTTTTACTTGATCCGGCAGGATGAAATCATATAGGGCATGCTTTCATCCTGAGAGGACGGATACGCATGCGACGCATGCCTTGTCCTCTCGGAGTGTAACGAGAGGCACATGCCTGAGGTAAACCTCAACCAGGAAATGGGCTTAATTCTTCCATTTTATAGGAGAGTGTGCGTTTCAAAATCAGGAAGTACATGCTCGCTTTGTTCCCGCTGCTTTGTGCACATCTCCTTATTTCGCATGCAGAATCCTCGATTGACCAGGTTGTTTCAAGCTCGCTGATCATGAGTGAAATTTCTCCTCTTACCGCGACATTTTGCGTAGTCGATACTAATGCTGCACAAGCAATAAAATGGTGTATAATACAAGAAGAAGATAACAAAAAACACTGATTATTTTGGGGAGGAAGAGATGTGGGTATAGCAGGCTACACATGGAAAAGAGTTGGGCTCTGTTGCTTGGTATTGTGCTTATTATTCTCATCTAGTATGAGCACTGTTCTGGCAGAGACTAATGATTTTCATGCAACAATGTCTGATGAAGTAACAACAGATGATTCTTCTCAAATCCAAGAAATTGAGTCGATGAGAGATCTTCACAGTAAAACGTATCGGTTAGAAGACGGAACGTACCGATATGTCGGATACGCGGAAGACATTCATTTTGTGAATTCGGAGGGTAAGCTTCAGGATATTAATAATGAGGTTACTGAAGTTACCGATAAAACCGGCTATATGTATTGCAATACCGCCAACTCTTGGAGAGCATTTTTCGCCGAGAATCTGCGCGTTTCTGAGGCGGTTTTGCTGACAAAAGACGAGTGTCAGATATCGTTTTCTATGCCAACAGCAAGCATCAGTGGCGGTGTGGCAAAATCAGATTCGTTAAGTACCGCCGATGCCGATTATTATAAGGACCTTGCGAAAGACAATCGCGCTGTCCTTTATGAGGATGTTCTTCCAGATATCGATATTGCATAT
>CAYGIB010000377.1:0-1870 GCA_964349735.1 uncultured Oscillospiraceae bacterium
TTTTCCGATTTTGGCGCGAATATCTTTTCTAAAACCTATGATATAACATATTGAGCCGTCGTGCCTTTTCACGCCTATATTCACAATACTGCCGTCATACGGTTCTCCGTCGAACATTGCATGAACTTTTACTCTGCCCTTTCCGAATTCTTCTTTTATATCGTACGGAAATTCAACAAAAGCGCCGTCCATGTCCGGAACGTTCTTAAAGGCAGTTAAATCATTTGTTTGAATGAGCGATTAATGTAAGCTCTTTATTAACGGCCAACTTCATGTTACTGCACATCAAGCGTACCATTGACGCTACTCAATGAATCGTATATAAAGAAAGCAGATGTCAGGTGCAATTGACATCTGCTCCCCGGACTGCGCTGTTCCGGTGCAGATCAAAAAGGGCGCGACAATGAGGAGAAATTATATGCATTGTACCTTTTGCGGATATGAAGTTCCGGAAAATGCCCGGTTTTGTCTGAGCTGCGGAAAAGAAGTTTTGCAACCGGGTCCATCAGATACGATTTTTGTTACGCAAGAAACGACCGGGGAAACAGATGCTCCCGGGATTGCAGCAGGCGAAAGCCGACCGGACAAAAGACCGTTTTCGAAAATCGAGCGGCGTATTCTATTGATTGTGGGCATTATTACCGGGCTTGCCGTTCTTTCCCTGGTCATGACATGGGGGATTTTATCCGTTCAAAAACAACTCCAGGATAATCGATCCGATAAATCTGGTACCGAAAGTCCGGATCCGGATGACAGTACAACACTGACGCAAGCGACCACCGCTTCGGAGTCCGCAGCCCAAAGCGAAAGTACAACTGGGGCAGCCGAGACAACACTCTCGGCACAGGAAATAAACGCAGCCATATTGGATGATTATTATACCGGTACACTGATTCCGCTGTATGGAGAAGCGGATATGTCACCGTTTAGTTTGGAATGCGCATGGTATGCCGGCTTTATGGACCTGCAGGAATACACGCCGGAGAATCGGAAGGGGATTGTAAGTAGACATAAGGAAGATCTGAACGGAGACGGCGTTGATGAGCTTATGGTAGTGATCTGCGGAACGTTTGGATCTCCGATACAACATTTTACAGAAACCGATGGCGGGTATACCTACTGGACTCATTATGATGGCATTGAGATTAAGATATACAGGGTTGTCGGCGGAACGGTTCAGGAAATGATCAGCGACAACCAGACAATGGTATTTGATGACGTATTCATGTATCCGAGCCAAGCGGCGATGCAGATCTGCATTCTCGAGAGTGGCGGAAATAAATACATATATGTGATGAGGTACAATTCATATATCAATGAAGGCAGCACCGATATTTTCATGCACAATTTCTACGAGGTAAACGAAACCGGAATCCATTGCTGGAGCATAACCAAAACGTATAACGGAAAAATCCATGACGAACTTGTACATACATCGGGGTTCTCGGGTGGAGAACTGATTTTCAGCATTTGGGACGGAGATGTGCTCGAGGATTACTACGGAGCCATTCGGGCACAACTCGAGCCCTTTGGCTTGGACTGCTCCTGGATGGATTCCTACTACGATGAAATTATGGTAGATGACACTATTTATAATATTACATATTCCGACGGCCTGAATCAGTCCAAAACACCGCTTTCGGATTTGATCGACAACATACGTGTTATCACAATTGTGGATGGCGTATATGATGATTATGTTCAGACGTTCGATATTTCCTGAAACAGTAATAGTTCCGGAATAAACACCACCGAAATTGGTACTCCACAAAAGCGACGTATCCACATTACTGTCTCAACATGGCTTGAATTGCCTGACCTGCTCCCCGAAAAGTGATCCAAAAGGAATGTTAGTAACAACCTAAAAACG
>CAYGIB010000378.1:0-1844 GCA_964349735.1 uncultured Oscillospiraceae bacterium
TCCATACGTCAACGCTTCCACTCCGTTCATAGTGATATTCAAAGCACTGAGCATGGAAGCAGCCTTTTCAGGCCGTTGCGCATTGTCGTTCCTGGGATAAGGCCAACCGCTTTCCGTGATCCAGAACGGCATCCAGCCAAGATCATACTTCGTCAGCCATGCTTTGTATTTAATCAATGAATTTTTCAGTTCCATAGGAAGACCATAATAATGGAAACTGAAAAAGTCACAATTGTCGAACATTCGGTTCTCAACGAGCAGTTTGAAATAGTCTTCCTTCACCGAACCGGTAAACGGAGCGTTTCCGATTTTCGGGTTCACCCCGCTTCTCATCAATGCGCTTCGTATGGTCTTATGTACCGAGGCGCACTGATCCCCGCTGGTATTACCGCAGCCCCACGGGTCGTCTATTTCATTGTGGATTTCCAAGGCTCCGAAGGTTTTTTTCCAGTGCTCGGAGATATCACGCCACGACTGATAGGTAGACATGAGATCGTACGCCAGGGTATTCGTCTCCCAATGGACTTCATTCGTCCATGCAGGGGAATCCGTAAACATATCCAGTGTTTTCAGGCCGCTTTGCAGGAACGCCTCGCGCGTTTTGTCAAAATCCTCGAAAGAAAACTTATAGACCCCTTTCTCGGGATTGATCGAAGCCCACGTGATCTGCTCTCTCGCAATCGAAACGCCGGCTCTCTTGAGAATCTTCAAACGTCTTTCGCGTGTATCGGCGGTTCGGGCAAACCACCGAAACTGCGTACCGATACCGAAAAACGAATCCACCGCCTGTGTGTATGCCGGGAAACAACTGATCCCATACGACACGCCGTACTCCGGGAAATTCAACTCGTAATACCCGCGAGGGAGTTTATATGTGATCGCAAAGGAACCAGCAGTATCGACAACGCTTTTGCCCTCGGCAATCTTGTCCCCGGCGTAATTGGTTATATTGTAGTTGATTTGCTTCGGAAGAATACCGGATGCGTCGGCGGCCTTTACGCGGAACGATATCGTCGATTCCGTATCCGGGTCGGGGAAAAACGCCATCGCCTCCACGGGAGTTATTTCCATCGCTCCGCTGTCGGCAAAGGCCCTTTCGGCATGGAATGGAAGAATACATAACAATGTAAATATATAAAGATAGGACAAGAACCGGATCATCAGTATGACTCCTCGGAAGGAATTTCGAGAATTAATACCATCTCCCATGCTCTATGGGATTATTGCAGTTGAAAATAGGGATGAATTCAACATGGCCGTCAAAAAACAATATGTTACTTTGATACCCCCCGTCGGAATCGTGCCATGTATCTCCTCCGGGCATGATCATCCCGGCGGCTAAGTTGGTTAGCATGGTACTGTCCCCGATCAGAATCAACTCACTGGTCGCGTCCAGCGAGGAAACCGCTCCCGGCAAGGACGAAATATACCCGCGGCTCAAGTAGGGATTGTTCGCATAACTGCTTCCCACGTGCCACCAGATTGGATTGATATTATTGCCCGGACCCCACATGATCAGGTCTTTATTGTCATTGGGACAAACAAACAATTCCGGCCTGTCGATATAGGCGTAATTCTGGCTACTGATATAATAGATCGGACGTTGTTCGGGCGGTTTCCCACCGTTGAGACTGAGATCCCACATCAGGCCGTGATTCTCCCCATACGTCCCGCCCCAATTCCACCACGCTCTCATCTCTGGCATGTATTCATCGTTCTCCGTCCAATACAATCCCCACGCCAATCCCAATGTTCGAAGGTTGCTCATGCATTGGACTCTCTTCGCCAATTCCTTCGCTTTGGTCAGCGAGGGAAGAAGAATCGACACCAGCAACGATATGATC
>CAYGIB010000379.1:0-1838 GCA_964349735.1 uncultured Oscillospiraceae bacterium
GACGTGGATGCTTCCGAGCCGCTAGCCCTCGATTGTGAACGGCTGTTCCGTCAAGGCGCAGGGCGCTGGCTGTATTTATCTG
This sequence comes from uncultured Oscillospiraceae bacterium, assembly GCA_964349735.1. Taxonomy (GTDB): domain Bacteria; phylum Bacillota; class Clostridia; order Saccharofermentanales; family Saccharofermentanaceae; genus JAAYCT01. The sequence goes on from CAYGIB010000379.1 coordinate 83, forward strand.
GCAGCCGCATATTCCTGCGGAAAACGTGTTTCCGAGAGCGAGACTTGTCTGTCCGGCCTTTTTTGGGTGGTTATTCCCAGAAGGCTCTCATTGAGCAATCGCACGAACTGTCGGGCAAGGAGTTGGTAGAGGACATCCTCGCCGTGTTTGTTGAGAAAGCGCATCGCCCACACTTCGACGTCCTGCTCGGTTTCGTCCCCGGTTCTTCCTTGATGGAGCGTATCTTTTCCGGTGAGTATGAACTTTTTGAGCTGCTCGTCATAGTCGATGCGGGAGACGATGCCTGCTGCCATGAGGTTGTCGTGATCAGTGATGCCTTCGCTATCGTTGATCCCTTCGCAGTGGTTTTGATTGGCGTCGATGATGTGCTCCAGCATCGTCACAAGGATCTTTCCGGCGGTTTCTGGCGTGAATTTGTGGGTGCGCATGATGTTCCCCTTATGTTAACGAACAACGCCTTTATTATATACTCCGTTTCTGAAAAATGTAAAAGCCGGCAGCGTGGTGCCGGCTTTCAGTGGCTTGATCCCCCTATATGTGAGTGTATAGGGACGATGTATTTGCCCGGTATATAGCCAGACGTTCCAGCTCTGAGAGATGCCGCTCCATGTATTCCAGTGCGGCGATTATTTTCCAGTAGGTCCTGCTGTCGATGAGCTGAATCGGTTTTTTGACGTCAGCATCGCCGGAAAGTCGTTTGAGGATGCCTTGATGCAGCGTGCTGTCGATGAGATCCCGGTGCCGCGCCGCTTTACGAAGCGCTTCCCTGACCTCCGTGTGCGAGTCGAGTTTGATGCTGAGAGTGTTTTCTCTCGCATTAAACAAAAGTTCTCGTGCATTTTTTGCGGCGGAGAGTGCTTGCGCATTCGTCCTTGCGTTCCATTCTTTCATTTTGAATCCTCTGTAGTTAGAAAGGTGCTGCAGTTGCCTCTATATGAAACGAAAGATTCTCTTTTTTGTCAAGCTTTGGTACAATGTTCTCGTAAGATTTTTTCGTATTGAAATTATGCAAGGAAGACAAAAGGTTGTCATCGCCATCGCCGCCATGGCAGTCGCCGGTATCATCGTGTACTTTTCATTCGGTCGCGATGCGATGCGTCGTGCACAGGTGGAGCGGCTCACGATCGAAAACACCGGAGCGACGCCGGCCTCGACGGCTCCGGCGAACACCGGGGATGTGAGTTCGATCAGCGGGGTCGCATGTGAGCACTGGAACCGCCGCCCGATTTCGGTGATGCAGCCTGCGGACTTTTCCGCTCGTCCGGCGGCTGGGTTGTCGCTTGCGGATATGGTCTTTGAAATGCCGGTCATCACGGCCACCATCAATCGGCTTATGGCAGTGTATCAGTGCGCGCTTCCGACCGAGGCAGGGGCGGTTCGTTCCTCACGGCACGACTTCCTTCACATCGCGAAAAGCCTTGATACGATATATGTGCATTGGGGAGGGTCGCACTTCGCACTCGATAAGTTGAAAGAAGGGATTCTTGATAATATCGATTGTACCGGTGCTGCCGGAAACTCCGCCGGGTCGGACGTCTGCTATCGGGCGGAGCAGAAAGCCGGAATGAAGACGGAAGACACGAGTCGGGTGAATGTCGAGAAGGCCTTTGCCCGGTCCGAAGCGCTCGGATACGGATTGACGAACACGTTCTCCGGCTATCCGCACAAGGCGGAGGCGGAGCTTGCCGATCGTCCGACATCCGGACACCTTCGTATCGGGTATCCTGGGAAAGGAGAGGTTGAGTATGCTTATGAC
>CAYGIB010000380.1:0-1838 GCA_964349735.1 uncultured Oscillospiraceae bacterium
GCGTTGGACCTGGCTTTTATCTGCGTTTCCGTAGCCGCAGACGGTTTGTTTGATTTCGTTGGGGGTATATTCACTGATCGGGCATTCAGCTTGCGCCAAGGTCAGCATCGCCACGCCACGCGCCTGGCCGACAGAGATTGCTGTACGAACGTTCTTTTGGAAGAATAATTTTTCAACTGCCCCAGAGTTGGGATGGTGGCGCTGGATCATTTCAGTGAGCTCATTAAACAGAATTTTTAACCTGGCGGCATCCTCAAGCCCTGCCGGTGTGGTCACAACGCCGTAATCGATACACTGATAATCCTTGTGGGGGTCCATCTGGACCAGCCCATAGCCAGTTATGGCGATTCCGGGATCAATGCCCAAAACAAGCATACCAGGATTATATACTTTCCATTGCCTGGATAGCTTCTTCAGTTATTTCCAGATTGGTATATATATTTTGAATATCGTCCAATTCCTCAAGGCTCTCGATGGCTTTCATCACCTTAACTGTTTTTTCGACATCCAAGGTCATTTCCTGTTTCGGGAGAAAGCGAATGCCGGAATCTTCGGGTTTGATTTTGGCTTTACTGAGATGGTCGGCAATGATTTGATAGGTATTAGGCTTGCCAAAGATTTCAATCAGGTCTTCATCCTGTTTAATATCTTCAGCGCCTGCTTCTACTGCCAATTCGAAGATGGTGTCAAAAACATAGTTTTCGGCTGATATAGCAAAGTAGGTCATGCGGTCAAACTGCCAGCTGACCGAACCGGGATCACCCATATTTCCTCCGGCTTTGGTCAGGATATGACGCAGCTCTGCAACAGTCCGGTTGCGATTTTCGGTTACACACTCAATCATCAGCGCGACACCGCTCGACGCATACCCTTCATAAATGATCTCTTCAAATTCAACGCCTTCTTTATCATCCCCGGTCCCGCGTTTTATCGCGCGATCGATACTATCTTTGGGCATGTTGGCAGCTTTGGCTTTGTCGATAGCAAGCGCTAGCCTGACGTTCATGTCGGGGTCACCGCCTGCTTCGCGTGCAGCAATCACGATTTCCCTTGCCAAGCGTGTGAAAATCTTACCTTTTTTGGCGTCTGCAGCGCCTTTCTTACGTTTAATGGTCGCCCAATGCGAATGTCCTGACATAAACCGATCTCCTCAATATTCAATCGTATGATTTCGGGTATTTTTCGTTACACGATTATACCATTATTAGGCCTTCCTAGAGATTACTCAGATGGATTTAATGGGAAAAAGCTTATACGAAGATCTTTTAATTCGGCGGCATTCAGACACAAGCATTCGTTTCAGGCAGCAGGCAAGGTATTCTTATCTAAAGATCTCATACCGTATTTCGAGTGTCGAGTCTTCGCTGCAACCGATTAAGTCTGTGGTCCAGGTCTTCACGCCATCGATGGTATTCGAATAACGGAACATGCTGTTTTTCAAGCATACGAATCGCGTTCAATGTCCATTCGCGGGCTTTTTCCAGGTCCTTCACCCTGTGTTCATAATATTTAGCCATTTCCTCAAAAGCGTAAAGGGCATGGTTTTTCGCAGCAATTTCCCAAAGTCTGGTTGCGGCCTCCCATTCCCCTTTCCGTTTTAACAGAAAAGAAAATCGTTCTACAGTATCCCAATGAAGGTCTTCGGACAAATTCGAGTCTATTGCTTTTCGATACAGGGCTTCTGCCTGGGGAATATCTCCCAATAATTCAAAGAACCTTGCCAGGGCGACCACATCTTCGCCATGATTGATCTTTTCAGAGAGGGGGTCATTCAATAAAACCGCCGTGTGGCTGAAAAGCCCTGCCAGGCTGAGAATATCAATGGCATTGTGATAAAA
>CAYGIB010000381.1:0-1806 GCA_964349735.1 uncultured Oscillospiraceae bacterium
GAATTGATCTTGTCGACGATAATCTTCTCGTTGACCGGACACAGGATCAAGGCTTGAATTTTCTCCGCAACCAGCTCGTCAATCATCCGGATTTGCGCTTCCGCAGAAAACCCGCGCGTGCTCTTGAGCGAGACGGAGACGGCATAATCTGAAAGCTCCTTCTCTGCATCGCGCAGCCCGGCGATGACATCCACAAAATAGGGATTCCCCTCTGAAGGAAAAACCGCGCCGATCTTCAGCGGATGCTTTCTGGCAGCAAGCGCAAGACCGGCACGGTTTGTTTTATATCCAAGATCATGAGCAATTGCTCGAATCCGTTCGGCAACCTCTTCGTTGACCTCACCGCGGTTATTGAGCGCGCGATCTACCGTTCCTCGAGATACTCCGACGATTTCGGCGATTTTTTTGATTGAAGTCATTTGCTTACCCCACAAGATATTTGACTAAGCCTTATCTTAACTTCCTCCTCGAAAAAATATCGAACATTAACTGCGGTAAGCAATTCAGTGGAATCAAGTCTCTATCTGGACTTTCTCTTGGATACGACGTCGAACGCGACGGCAAGCAAGAGAACCAGGCCCTTGACGACCTGCTGGACGTCGGTCTGGATACCGAAAAGGTTCATTCCGTTGTTCATGACACCCATGAAAATCGCGCCGATCAAGACGCCTCCGACGGTGCCGATGCCGCCGTATGCGGATGCGCCGCCGATGAAGCATGAGCCGATCGCATCGAGCTCAAAACCGGTTCCGCCGGCAGGGATTGCTGCGTCGAGTCGAGCTGCGAAAACCAGCCCGGCGACAGCTGCCAGGAACGCCATGTTCGTATACGCCAGAAACATAACCTTCCTGGTATCGATACCGGAAAGTTTGGCGGCCTTCGGGTTTCCGCCGAGGGCGTACAGGTATCTGCCGGGAACCGTCATGCTGGTCAGAATCGTGTAGATAACAATAATAATCATGAGGATAAAGATAACGGTCGGAAGACCCTTATAACGTGCCAGCTGGGTCGTGAAAGCAATGACTGCGATGCCAATGACGATGTTAACGATATTAAATGAAATGGCATTACCGACCGTGTATCCTTTGGCCTTTTTGCGTGCGCGACCGAAAAACCGGAAGAATACGAAGACAACCACCGCAAGAATTCCGATCAGTAAACAGGTCAGATTGAAATCCGGTGATATCGGAAACAGGTCAGGAACATGACCGGTTGACAGAACCATAAAGCTCCTGGGGAACTTGTTGACGGTTTCTCCTCCGCGGAGAACGAACATAGTCAAGCCCCTGAAAATAAGCATTCCGGCCAGTGTTGTGATAAACGAAGGTATTCCGATATAAGCGATCCAGAAGCCGTGCCAACATCCGATCAGGATACCCATAATCAGGCAAATGAGAATGGACGGCAAAACGGGGAAATCCTTCAAAATCATCAGCCATCCCGCAATACCGGCAATGAATCCGACGACCGATCCGACCGAAAGGTCAATGTTACCGCCGGTTAAGATACAAAGGAGCATACCGACGGCCATAATAACAACATACGCATTCTGGAATACCAGGTTGGACAGGTTCATCGGAAGCAGAAGTCGGCCGCTCGTCAATATGGTGAAAAGGACCATGATCATCAACAAAGCGACCAGCATGGAGTATTTTTTCAGGGAGTTTCCGGCAGTGGACGCGGTACGATCAAACTTTTCCTGCCGCTCAATGTCAAGGATACGTTTGCGTTTCCCCTCGGATAAGGGAGCGAGAAAATCCTCTCTTGCTTTCTTGGCAGTGTCGATTGCTTTCTGATTAATCGTCT
>CAYGIB010000382.1:0-1799 GCA_964349735.1 uncultured Oscillospiraceae bacterium
CAATGAACCGAGCTAGTTTCACCAATTTTATCCTGTCCGTTTTTCCACTGATTATTGAAAAATTTTCTTTTGGAAGATTGAAATATTTTGATAGAAATTTTATCAACTCTTCGTTTGCTTTTCCTTTTTCCGGCGCTTCTCGAAAAGCATCTACAAACCTCTTTCCATTGTCTTTGTTGGCACGGCACTTGCTGTAATGATCGTACCGTGGATTTTGATTGCCACCGGAAATGAATTCCCCTTCAAACGGGTCGTTTTTCATCCCTTATTCGTCATCCCGCTGCTCTTACTTACAACCGTATCCGTCGTTTACATCTGTCGCTACCGGCTCTATCGCAAGCTCGCTTGGGGTACCTTGGTGAATTTCAACCTCACCATGGAAAAGTTGAAGCCGGTGAAACAGCAGAAGCAATTCGGTGACTCCGCGAAATGGAGCAAGAATCTTAATGACGAGGACATCCGTACAACAAAATTTTCGAATTTGACCGGATATGCCTTTTTCAACAGCGTGTTCTTCTCTCGACACCGCAAATTTTTCGCAAAGAAAATTCTTATCCGTGTATCGGTGGTCGCCGGAGTCATTATCGGCGCACTCGCGATCCTTCTTAACCTGAAAAGTGACATCCGCTCGGAAATACCGTTTCGCTTTCTGCCGGTCTGTTTTTTTATCGGCTATCTGGTGTCGCTCGGGCGTCCTGCTACCGCCGCCATGTTTGCTAACTGCGATGTTGCGATGCTGACCTATCCGTTTTACCGTTCGCCGTCCGTTGTCATCCGAAATTTCTACCTGCGTCTGAAGACCATTCTTCTTTATAATGCACCGACCTTCTCTCTTCTTTTGGTCCTGGCCGTTATTTCGGACCTGTTGGCACCTCTGATTCAAGGAATTCATGGGACAGAAGTGCAATGGATCATGATCCTTCCGTACTTTATCACCATTGCAATGATGTGGGTATTCTTTTCGTTCCACGATCTATTCATCTATTACATCATTCAGCCGTATACCTCCGAGATGGGCACCAAGAGTAAGCTGTTCTCCTATATTCAAGGATTTGTCTACTTTGTTTCCTACATGAATGTCCAACTCACAAATGTCAACATTTATGTCTACATGACGATCGTTATTAGTGCCACTTTGATCTATTTTATCATCGGCCTTCTTTCTATAAACAAGTTTTGTCCCAAGACCTTCCGCCTCAAGTAACGGATCGTTTCTTATTTATTCACGTTTGGAGCCGGTTTTTCAGGCCTCGTTATGGTACAACTGTTTTATAGCAATTTTTTTAAAGGAGGTGGTTCGAATGGTTGAACAGGTATTTACGCTTTCTCGCGGAGATGAACAAGCGATTGAGAAGGTCATTTTCGACGAGAATGTTCACTATATTCACATGGTCTTTCCGAAGGATGAGGGATTGCCCGAGCACTTTTGTAACGCAAATTTATATATGACGATTGTACGAGGGAAACTATCCATCGGGCTGAATGACTTAGATATTCATGTCTACGATGCCGGCACGCTTCTTAAAATTCCGGTGGATACCAAGATGAATGTCAAGAACCGTCACGACGGGACGCTCGAGCTGATTGTTGTCAAGGCGCCGGCTCCGGTCTGATTCCGACCGCCAGCCATACTGGAAAATGATAAACAACACGGAGGCTTCAAGTATGAGTATGTTTTGCTTTCAATGCCAGGAAACAGCCGGAAACAAGGGTTGTACAATCCGGGGCGTCTGCGGAAAGACCGAGGATGTCGCTAAATTGCAGGACCTCTTGATTTACACGCTTAAGGGCGTTTCAAT
>CAYGIB010000383.1:0-1797 GCA_964349735.1 uncultured Oscillospiraceae bacterium
GGTCCGTGAAATCAATGACGTCAAACCGGAACGCCTTAATCATCTCCGGCGAAAAACCCGCCATCATGTCATCGAGCGAGCTCCCCATATCCGCAAACGACGGAAACATCGACATGGCAAACATCATGAATCCAACGATACAGACATTCCAAACCAAAAGCGACTTGAATGCGCTTTTCATCTCAAAAGCAAAAAGTCTCATTTCTCGTCCTCCTGATAATAGTGCATGAACACCTCTTCCAAGTCCGGCTCGGTCACGGAAAAGTCCGCGACTTCGTTATTCGCCAGCAGCCGGGTCAGCTCCGCAGCTTTACCCTGATAGATAAAGTGCACCTCGCCGCCGGCCTCGGTCAGCTCTGTCAGCGCGGCTTCTCCCGGCTTAAACGGTGTGCCGTTATTTAGTTTTACATACACCTTCTTATACTGCGTCTGTCGAAGTTCCTTGACGTCCTGCTCATCGATCAGCCGGCCTTCCTTAATGATGCCGACGCGGTCGCACAGCCGCTGGACCTCGGACAGAATATGCGACGAGAAAAACACCGTCGCCCCGCGTGCCTTTTCCTTCCGGATCAAATCATAGAAACGGTTCTGCATCAGCGGGTCCAAGCCGACCGTCGGCTCGTCGAGAATCAGAAGTTCCGGCTCGTGCATCAGAGCGAGGACAATACCGACCTTCTTATTGTTGCCGAAGGACAAGTCCTCGATCAGTCGGCTCGTGTCCAGGGATAAGAGCTCGCATAGCTCAGCAATCTTTCCGGAGCAATCCTTCTTATGATACCCGGCCGCATACTCGAAAAGCTCCCTCACACGCAACCGGTCGTAGTAGTGGTTTTCCGACGGAAGATATCCGATGCGGTCCTTCACCTCCGAAAGATTCCGGTCCGTGCACGGACGGTCGAAAAGGAACAACTCGCCCGATGTCGGCCGCAGCATTCCCAGAAGCGAGCGGATGGTCGTCGACTTACCGGCGCCGTTCGGCCCGACAAAGCCGTAAATCTCGCCGGTCTTCACTTCGAGCGTGAGATCTTCTACGCCCCGGTGCTTGCCGTAATACTTCTTGAAGTCAATGGTCTTAATCATGAAACCACCCCGATTCAAATCCTGAAATTCTGAGCTGCGGGGGATTCAATGTTCCCCGATGCAGTGAATATAACACGAATTGACCCGTGGGTCAATATCTTGAGGAAGAAAATTCCGTCCCTCTTGAAAAGACCGGATTCTTCGTATGTTTTCTTGAGGCAAGCCCTTACCCCAAACGCTCCGCCCATTCCTTTTCGCGGAAACCGACCTGAACGAAATCGTCGCCGATCAAAATCGGCCGCTTGACCATCATTCCGTCGGAGGAAAGGAGGTCCAACTGCTCGTCATCGCTCATGCCGGGCAGTCGAGCGGCGAGGTCGTTAGCGCGGTAGAGTTGACCGGAGGTATTGAAGAATCGCTTCAGAGGAAGCGCGCTTCTCGTGTGCCATGTGACCAACTCTTCGCGCGTCGGCTTATCGGTCTTCATGTCGCGGAACTCATAGGCGATGCTGTGGTCGTCGAGCCATTTCAAAGCCTTTTTGCAGGTGGAACAGGGCGGATAGCAGATAAACAGCATGGGGATCTCCTTGCGATAATATTATATCGCGAAAATGCAAACGCAATCCTTTCTTCATTTTACAGCAGTCCGACCTTTTGTCTATTTTGCCTTATCCCAATCTGCCCCATTACCGTTCACGACCCACGAAGCATGATAGAATAAATACGAGTTCCATAAATTGATTTGACGGCTGTATGCATCTTTAGCTGAATGAACAT
>CAYGIB010000384.1:0-1783 GCA_964349735.1 uncultured Oscillospiraceae bacterium
GATATTACCTTCGTTCCCGCTTAAGACCTCTGTTTTGATCCCGCGCGATTGAACAAATCCCTTCACATTCATTGCGTCGGCGTCCGAGCCGACGCGAACGAGTCTAGGTGAGAACTCGATGATTTGATCCTTGAGCAGATCGATGTTGGATTGGCAGGAGAGCGCGGCTACAGTAAACCGGTCCGGGCATCGCCTTACGACCTCCAGTGTTTGCCGACCGATCGATCCGGTCGAACCCAATATGGAAATAGTTTTCATACTCTTCTCCGTTATACCAGCAATAGACCGAATGCAAATGCGATCGGAAGAGTGAAAAACGCACTGTCAAATCGGTCCAGCACTCCTCCGTGCCCCGGCAGAAGCGTTCCGAAATCTTTGATGCCGGCCCACCGCTTAATCGCCGAGGCCGTCCAGTCTCCCAGTTGCGATACGACCGACAGCAAGATTCCGACCAGAATCGACACAGTCAAGAATACGGGAAACGATAAACGAGTTTCTATATTCGGGTAAATCACAAGCGAAAATACCGTCGCAATCACCGCCGCACAACCAACAGCTCCGCCGATGCATCCCTCCCAGGTCTTTTTGGGACTGATGTGGGGAACAATTTTATTCTTGCCGAAAAGCACCCCGGTAAAATATGCAAAGACATCCGAAATCCAAGGGGCAAAAAGACCCAAAACAAAAAACAGCCAGCCATTTCGGATAAAGAGTACGGCGGTGTTGGCGCAGGCAAGCGGGAAAGACAGGTAAATGGACGTGCCGGCGACTGCAATTCCTTCGGCAACGGTACCGTCCGAAGCACTCATCAGTTGGGGCAGGATGACCGTTGTCATCGCGTATATCAGGATAGAAAGCGAGTATATGGTAAAAGCAACATACGGAGAATTCGTAAAGGCAAACAGGACGACAGGTATTAGCGCAAATGCCGCTCCGAAATACGTCAGGACGCGGACATGTCGGAGACCCTTGGCACGGAGAGCGTTTGCCATTTCCTGGGCGGTGATTGCCGCGACGACCGTCGTCAGCGCAACGGCAAAGCCCACAAAATAGAAAGCCGGGATGACAAACGCCAGAATCGCCAGGGTAAATATGACTCCTGTGATGATGCGCTGCTTCATTTGATTTCTCTATCCCCTTTTCGGATTCGTTTTTCGGATTAATACCTGCCGTATCAGTTTACACGAGCGGTGAAGATTAGACGAGCCCTCGATTATTCGCTTCCTGACAAACCCCCGAATCGTCTGTTCCTTTGTGCATATGCCGTAAACGCGTCCTCTAACTCACGAAGTCCGAAATCCGGCCAGAGTGTATCGGAAAACCACAGTTCGGAATATGCACCTTCCCACAAGAGGAAATTGGACAAACGCATTTCGCCGCTCGGACGGATGATGAGGTCGGGATCCGGAACATCGGGAAGATAGAGGCTCTCGCGGATTGTGACTTCGGAAATGTCTTCCGGTGCAATACGCCTGTCAGCTACATCGTGTGCGATTCGCCTGCATGCCTGCACAATTTCATGTCTTCCGCCGTAATTCATCGCTATAATCAGATCCATTCGGTTTCTGGAAAGAGAGTTCGCTTCCGCAACGCGGCAAACCTCACGTATCCGTTCCGGCAAGGCCTCGATGTCGCCCGAAAAACGCACACGAATCCCTTCCTTTTCAAGTTCGGGGTCGTATTTTTCAAAAAACTCGACGAAAAGCTCCATCAACGCCTGAACCTCGCTTTCGGGCCGTGACCAGTTTTCCGTAGAAAACGCATAAACGGTAAGATATCGCAC
>CAYGIB010000385.1:0-1776 GCA_964349735.1 uncultured Oscillospiraceae bacterium
CGTAATAATCTGACACATGAAAAAAGTGCCTTTTAACAATCGAAAACTCGTATTCGCCTTTATATGTCTTCCCGTTAAAAACGACTTCAGCCGTTTGGGGTGCGTCCTTATCCTCATACGAATTCCGACCGGTTTCATCGCATGATCCGTGTTCCGAAACCATAATTCCTCCATCGGAGGAACCGGAGAGCACTTCGATTTCAATAACCTTTGTTTCCGATGAAGCGGATGTATCTAAGGATCCACTCCGATGCGAGCAAGCCGCTACCAATGCAATTACAAGAAGACCGAAAAGAATTGCTGGTAGTGTCCTTTTCATGTCAGACTCCTCCCGTCAACGTTGTTGCCCTATCACCGCAAATAACATAATTTTCCAGACCTGTATTCATGAATAAACTCCCCAAATCATCACACGCATCATAAATTGATAAGCCGTCCTCCATACATTTAGCGAAAAGTTCAGTCTATGAGTTTGCGGGGTTGCATAATAGAATACCGGAAAATCCAACGGCTGTCTGCGCACCTCTGCTTACTGCAACTGTTGGCAAATTATTTCCACCTTCGCCACCAAGACCCGTTGAACATGCGACAAACAGAATTAGTTGCATATTGGTTAGATTAAGGCCGGCTGTATTCATCAAATAACTTCTATACATGACATAGTTGTTCGGATCATCATTCAGTTAAAGGTCATAGGCTTTTTTGTTGGTGGAGGTTTACCTCAGAAATGTACCAAAGGTACATTTCTGAATCCGGCGAGGAAAACATGACTTGCATTTTTTATCCTAAGAGAGCTGATCGGCACACAAATCGCGCGTATCAATTCTCGCTGACAAGCAACTCGATTCTGAAACCGGATTTCATGATTTGATTTTCTCCTGTTCTTATCGGCTCGAGCTCACCGTCGATGGTATAAGCCAAGCCCAATTCATGGTTTTCAAGCTCAATAAGTACTTTGTCGACTATACTATAAGATGCACAGTTCTCATACATTTCGTTAACTTTTCCGTCAACCATTGCCATTACTTCAGAAGAGGATAACCGCTCAATCATATCGCCGATTGCTTTGGGGTCTGCACTGCTGAATGCGTTTCCCGCTTTTCCGGAAGTGTAATTATAAAAGCATACTATTTCACCCGATGAGCGAACGACTACAGAAAGAACATCGGAGGTCGCCACCCCGTTAATCATACGAATGAATGAAAAGCCGTAAAGACGAGTGTATTCATTTATGGAAAGCGTATATTGGGATAGGTCTATGTATTTTCGCGCCAACTCTTCAGCAATTTTCCTGCATTCATCCGCTGCCTTATCCCCTTCTTCTGCCTGATCGGAAATAACGATCGATTCCAGTTGGGCGTTTTCTCTGTTTACGGAGAAGAACACACCTTGGCCATCGTAATAATCTGACACATGAAAAAAGTGCCTTTTAACAATCGAAAACTCGTATTCACCTTTATATGTCTTTCCGTTAAAAACGACTTCCGCCGTTTGAGGTGCGTCCTTATCCTCATACGAATTTCGTTCCACTTCATCGATCGATCCGTGTTCCGAAACCATCGCTCCTCCATCGGAGGAACCGGAGAGCACTTCGATTTCAATAGCCTTTGTATTCAATGAAGCGAATGTATCTAAGGGTTCACTCTGATTCGAGCAAGCTGCTACCTGGAAAACCAAAATGCAAGTTAATACCAGTGCAAGTACGGATCTTTTCATTTTACACTCCTCCCGTCAACGTTGTTGCCCTATCACCGCAAATAACATAATTTTCCAGAC
>CAYGIB010000386.1:0-1775 GCA_964349735.1 uncultured Oscillospiraceae bacterium
ATCTTATGATATACGAATATTGTAATCATAATAACTATTCGTATACCCTTTGTCAAGAGCGGGTACTTCATCACTCAGCAAAACATCTTGCATATATTCGATATTATTTCGGCAGGGCGAAATAATATCCGACAGTAATCGTGTCTTTTTCGCTGAAATATTCCATGAGCTTTCGATATAACGAAAGGAATTGCAAGTTATTGCTTGAGCTTTCGGTATAAAGGGTGTATTCTTGCTGTGTGGGGATTACGAAAGGATGTGCCGCTATGATTAAAAGAGAACTTTATATGGCAAGGATTCGTCCTTTTATGAATCACGATATTATCAAGGTTTTGACGGGCATCCGGCGATCCGGGAAATCAGTCATGCTGGAGTTGATACAGGAAGAGTTGCGCTCGCAGGGAGTTTCGGACGGGAATTTCATGTCGGTTAATTTTGAAAGCAAGAAAGATTCGTTTATTGCATCGGTGGAAGGAATTTATGACCATGTTCGCCGCTTCGTTTCCGCTTCACCGGGAAAGGTCTACTTGTTTTTCGACGAGATTCAGGAGCTTACAGGTTGGGAAAAGCTAATCAATTCTTTCATGATCGACTTTGATGCGGATATCTACATCACCGGCTCGAATGCCAAGCTTCTGTCGGGTGAGCTGGCCACCTACCTCGGAGGACGGTATGTTGAGTTTAAAATCTACCCGTTTTCCTTTAAAGAGGTGTTGGATACCATGCCCGGTGTGAGCGTGGCCGAAGCATTTCAAATCTATCTCAAGAGGGGTGGAATGCCCTTTCTATACCACCATCCACTGGATGAGCAGAGCGCGCTTCAGTACCTGGGAGACATTTACAACTCGATTATCCTAAAAGACATCGCGACACGGAATAAAGTACGCGATATCGAGCTTTTGAAAAAAGTGCTGTTGTATTTTATCGGAAATATCGGCAACACGTTTTCTGCTTCGAACATTTCGAAATACTTGAAAAGCGAGCTGCGAAGCGTTTCGACGGAAACCATCTATAACTACATTGATTATTCCAAAACTGCCTGCTTTCTTCATATGGTCTCCCGCGAGGATGTCATCGGAAAAAAGCTCTTGCAGTTCCAGGAGAAAATGTACATCGCAGATCACGGCATACGTGAAGCGATCTATGGGAATAACCTGCGTGACATCAACCAGACCCTTGAGAACATTGTCTTCATGGAGTTGCTTCGCAGGGGGTATCAGGTCCGCGTCGGAAAGAACGACAACCACGAAGTGGACTTCGTCGCCATGCGTGATAACGAGAAGGTTTATATCCAAGTCACGTATCTGCTTGCGTCGGAAGAAACCGTTGAGAGAGAATTTTCAGCGCTCGAGACGATTCCCGATAATTATCCCAAGTACGTCGTTTCGATGGATGAAGTGGATCGGGGACGAAGCGGAATCCGGAATATGAATGTTCGGGAATTCCTGTTGTCGGATGAGATATAGCGAACATGAACTTCTTTCGCAGACCTGCGGTTATAATATAAGAATAACGCTCTGCTGTGCCTCCCCGGAACACTTCCGCCCCCGGCACCTCTTTCACACTCAATCCGGCTCAAGATGCCGCAAAAAGGATCCATCCAATGAAGCTACTTATTGCCGACGACAATCAGCAAATCACCTCGATCCTTGATGAATATGCCAGGAAGGAGGGCTACCGGACCGTCATCGCGCATGACGGCGAGGAGACACTCCGGATTTTTGCGCTCGAAAAGCCGGATGTCGTCCTTCTCGATGTGATGATGCCCCTTAAGG
>CAYGIB010000387.1:0-1764 GCA_964349735.1 uncultured Oscillospiraceae bacterium
AATATACACAAAAGAACTCCATTCAATACCCTCTTTTGCTATTCAATTTATCCAGTTTATCGGGTAGAATGGTATTAATCCATTGCGTCAAGTCATGGATAATCAACACAAGAGGAGATGATGCCCAATGATAAAAGTGATTGCCGGTGCCAAGGGCACCGGAAAAACGGCCCGACTCGTTGATGACATTAACGAGCAGGCGACCCGGGAGAACAACAATATTGTTTGTATCGAGCGGGGCAACCGACTGGACCGACTCTTGAAGTATCAGATTCGATTGATCGATGTCAGCGAGTATTCATGTAGCAATTATAGTCAGCTCATTGCCTTTATTTGCGGAATTTACGCACGAGACTACGACCTGACACACCTGTACATCGACAGCATATATAAAGTAGCCCAATCGGATGCTCCCTCCGATTTCGCCGATTTTCTGGTCAAACTGGAGCAATTCCTCGAAGATAAGAATGTTGACGTAAGTATTATTTGCAGCAGTGACTCCGAAGGTCTCGATGAGAGAATCGCGAAGTACTGCTGATTTTATGTGCGGGTGCCGGCTTTTTGGTGCATCCGGAGGATATAGAACCGGGATGAAAGTAAAGCGACCACTTCGATGATGCGGTCGCTTTGCGTTGGATGGAAGAAACGGAGGTCCAAGTTATGTGGAAAGAGTTTAAGGCATTTATCCTGAGGGGGAATGTGATGGACTTAGCTGTTGCCGTCGTCATCGGCGCCGCCTTCGGCAAAATCGTTACCGCTCTGGTGGATCATATCATCATGCCCTGTGTTGGTGTTCTGACAGCAGGCGTTGATTTTGCGGAGATGAAAGTGATCCTTCAAAAGGGCGAGCTTGACACGGCCGGCGAGGTTCTCAAATCCGAAATCGCAATCGGATACGGTGTTTTCATAAATGCGATTCTACAATTTCTTATCGTCGCGACCGTCATCTTTTTTGTCGTGAAAATTATCAAAACGGCCCACACAAAGGCCGAAAAGCTTGCGAAGAAGGAAAAGACCGAGGCGCCCGCCGCACCGGCTCCGGAAATTGTGTTGCTTACTGAAATCCGCGACCTGCTGAAAAAAGACTGACACTTATTGACCGGATGAAGAAGGTTAGAAAGTCGTTTTTCGATGTTTCATGTCTTTTTCTGGCTGTTTTTCGACCGATAGACTGCGCTGAATTGGTCGTGTGTTGTGATTGCGCGCAAATAGTGATACGTTAAGTAGCAACGGAGGTGAGTAGAAAATGAAAATGAGGCACAATATATCGATTCTGGTCGAAAACCATTCCGGCGTGCTCGCTCGAGTAGCCAGCCTGTTTGCTCGGCGCGGTTTCAACATTGAGAGCCTTGCCGTAGGAACCACCGCGAATCCTTCGATTTCCAGAATTTCAGTTTCCGTAGTCGCCGACGATCCTGAGATTATTCAGATTGTTAAGCAGTTGCACAAGCTTCCGATTGTTCTTAAGGTGAAGCGTTTGGAGCGCGACGCACATTTTACGCGTGAGTTAGCATTTATCAAGGTTACCTGCGACGACCGGACCCGAACACCCGTGCTTCAGATTGTTGATATTTTCAGGGGCCACATCGTCGACGTTTCACCCGGGACCGCGACGATTGAAATTTCCGGTGACAGTGATAAAATCGAAGCTCTGATGGAGTTGATTGCTCCGTTCGGGATTCTGGAGGTCGTCCGTACGGGGCAGATTTCCATCGAACGCGGTGATCGAGTCTTATCGCTTGATAATGAGTAATACAGCAGCTT
>CAYGIB010000388.1:0-1739 GCA_964349735.1 uncultured Oscillospiraceae bacterium
CTTGAAGTGCCGATGACCCTTTCGCAGAAGCTGAAGTTCTTCAAATTTCTGGTCGAAATCGGCTTCAAGACGATCGAGATCGGTTTTCCGGCTGCGTCCGAGACCGAATACGAGTTTGCACGTTATCTTATTGATAACAAACTCATTCCCGATGATGTTGCCATTCAGGTCCTGACTCAGTCCAGAGAGCACATCATCGCGCGGACCATGGATGCTTTGCGCGGAGCACCCAAGGCTGTCGTTCATCTCTATAACTCGACGTCAACCTTGCAGCGGGATGCTGTTTTTAACTTCGGTCAGAAGGAATGCATCGAGTTGGCCGTCTCAGGAGCGAAAATGATCAAGGAGGCCATCGAAAAGGACACGAGCCGAACGGAATGGTTCTGCGAATACTCGCCGGAAAGCTTTTCGGGCACCGAACCGGAATTCGCCGTGGAGATTTGCGATCATGTTCTGGACGTCTGGCAGCCAACCGAGATTAGAAAGGCAATCATCAACCTGCCGGGAACGGTCGAGATGGCTTCACCGAATGTGTTTGCCGATCAAGTCGAGTACTTCTGCACGAACACGCGTTGGCGCAAACAGATCCTTGTTTCCATCCATCCTCATAACGATCGGGGAACCGCGGTTGCTGCGACCGAATTGGGCATGATGGCCGGTGCCGACCGAGTCGAGGGAACGCTTTTCGGAAATGGTGAGCGAACGGGAAACGCAGATATTGTCACCATCGCCATGAATCTCTTTATGCACGGAGTCGACCCTGAACTCGATTTTTCGAACATGAACCGTGTGGTAGAGGTCTATGAGGAATGTACGGGCCTTGAGGTCCATGTTCGGCATCCTTGGGCCGGAAAGCTTGTCTTCACGGCATTTTCCGGCTCTCACCAGGATGCGATCAACAAGGGACTGAAGCGCATGAAGGAGCATCCGGATCATTGGGAAGTGCCCTATTTGCCGATTGATCCGAGGGATGTCGGACGGGATTATGCGCCCATCATTCGCATCAACAGCCAGTCCGGGAAGGGAGGAGTGGCCTATGTCCTGGAGAGCAACTTCGGCCTTCAGCTCCCGAAAACGTTCCAAAAGGACTTTGGCGTGGTTTGCACCGACCTGTCCGACCAGAAGCATTGCGAGCTCAAACCGCAGGAGATTTTCGACCTGTTTGATGATATCTATGCAAATGTCAAAAATCCTTATGAAATGTTGGGATACAGGGAAGACTCACTGGACGAGAGTCATGTCAATGTGGAGGCCAATATTAAAACTCCGGAAGGAACGATGACCATTCATGGATCCGGTAACGGTTTGCTCGATGCGTTCTGTGACGGAATCGAAAAGGCGCTGAAGGTGAAATTCTCGATTACGTCGTATCACGAGCATGCCATGGAAAGCGGATCGGATTCTGCGGCCATTACGTATGTTGAAATCGCGGATGACCAAGGCATTAAGCATCTCGGTGCCGGAATATCGAGCTCGGTGACCAAATCGTCGCTTCGTGCGGTGGTCAGCGCCATGAATCGAATGATCGGTCAAAAAGCAGCAGGTACCCAAAAATAATCATCGTTTAATTTATTTCGAAACGATGGATGGATCATTTGCAAACAAATAAAAAGAACGAGGAATCGGCGACGAGGGATGACCTGACCGGGTTATTTAATAAACGTTACGCAGTAAAGAGGCTTGAGGAAGAGATAAAGAGAGCCATATTCTACCAGAGGCCTTGCTCGTTTATCGTATTC
>CAYGIB010000389.1:0-1739 GCA_964349735.1 uncultured Oscillospiraceae bacterium
GGCATAATCGGCTATTTTTCGAGAGTCGGCAGTGATGCGAAAATTTGCAATAACGAAATGTATGGAAGCATAAGTTGCATAAATAAGACAAACTTGCGATTGTTCTTCGGATCATTTTACGACCGAATTGACGGAAAGTACGAATCGCAAGACCGGCAACAGGCTATTTTCGCGATTCTTTCTGTATTGAACACGAGGCGGAACGGAGTATACTTGATATAATACAAAGGCTTAATCACGGAGGGATGGGTATGATCATCCGGAAAATGACGATTGGCGACTATGAAGAAGCGTTTGAGATGTGGTTGCAGGCCGGAGAATCCGGCATCCGGACCAAGGAGGATTCGCACGAGGGAATCGAGCGCTTCTTAGAAAGAAACCCCGATACGAGCTTTATCGCGGAAATCGACGGACGAATCGTCGGCGTGCTCATGTGCGGGCAAGATGGGCGACGCGGGTATATTTACCACACGGCGATTCGCGACCCGAGCCGATCCAGAACGATTGGTAAAGCGCTTCTCAGCGCTATGTCGGAGGCGATGAATCGACTTCAGATCGCCAAGGTCGGTTTGCTGATTGACGGAGAAAACGACAGTGGATCCGTTTTCTGGGAGCAACAGGGGTGGATAAAGCGCGACGATTTAATGTATTTTAACCGCATCATAGAAAATGATATCGGGAAATAATCGCAGGATTATGCACCCGGCAGGCCATCCGACGCCTTATTGATCGGTAAGCGGACGATCACCGCCCGATTGAAATGTGCGGTGTGAATTTTTGTCACCTGACTAAAGGAAAGGGGTTTTCATGGACGATAACGAGAAGAGGGATAAAGGTCGGTCGCTGTACCGGCAGGAGAAAGAGGGCGGTATCGTGGCGGTATGCTGCGGCCCGAACGGGAAACGCCTGATTCGGGCAGTACCGAGCATACGTGCCTTCAGCAATTGGTTCGAGCATACCCGCCAAATGAAAGATGTTCCGGATCAGTTGCTTAAAGATGACTGGAATCTGTATGGAGCGGCTTCGTTTTACTCGGAGATATTAGAAACGCTTCCCCGCTCAGCCGGGCAAACCGACGAGGCATACGCCGGGCAGCTTAAAGAGCTTCTTCGGGATGTAATTTCCGGACTGGACACCGATTTACTATATTAGCCTTCGGGAGGGTACATGAATGATTTCCTGCGAGCAAAAAGATAATCTTGCCGATATCGTTGCCCGATTTATCGAATACTCGGCCAAGCACCTTCCGGATGACGTGACGGGTAAGCTCAAAGAGCTTCGCGAGTCGGAGCAGTCTGATGTCGCGAAAATCATCTACGACGCGATGTTTCAGAATATCGAGATGGCGGACCGTCTCTCACGGCCGGTTTGCCAAGACACGGGTGTCATTCAGTTCTTTATTCGTGTCGGGACGCATTTCCCGCTGATTGACTGCTTGGATGAGGCTTTACGCGAGGCGGTTTTGCTTGCGACGAAGCAGGCTCCCCTGCGGCACAACGCCGTCGAGGTATTCGACGAGAAGAATACCGGAAACAATATCGGCTGCCGGATTCCATGGATCGATACGGAGCTGGTCTCCGGAAGCGACAGTCTGGAACTTTGCGTCTATCTGGCCGGAGGCGGCTGCAGCCTGCCTGGAATCGCCGAGGTTCTGATGCCATTGGAGGGGTATGAAGGGATTGTCCGGTTTGTTTTTGACCGAATCACATCGTACGGTATCAACGCCTGCCCTCCGCTTC
>CAYGIB010000390.1:0-1738 GCA_964349735.1 uncultured Oscillospiraceae bacterium
GAACTTACTAAGTGTAGTATATACAATAATAAAAAGTTGTCAAGCGGGTATTTGCTTTTGGTTGTGAAAGTGTCTAATTGACGGGAAGTCTCTGGGGCGGTAGAGTGGAAGGGAAAAGGATTGAAATAATCGAAACCAGTATGACAAAGCCTGATGGAATCATCGTTGCGGTGGATACGGTGATATTTTCAGTCATCCGCGGGGCGCTCCATGTGCTCCTTATTGAAATCAAGAGTGGTCCGTATGACGGGAAGTGGGCGGTGCCGGGCGGAATCGTGCATTCGTGCGAGTCGCTCGACGAGGCGGCCGAGCGCGTGCTTGCGGAGAAGGCCGGTGTCGATGGGCTCCATGTCGAGCAGCTCTCCACTTTCGGAGCGATCGATCGCGATGCGCGCGGGCGGAGTATTTCCGTCGCGTACTTCGCGCTCGTCGCAAGCGATGTCTTTTCACCGAAGACGACGGACTACTATGCGGACATCGCCTGGAAACGGACGGATCGACTTCCTGCGATGGCGTTCGACCACAAGGCGATCATCGCGGTCGCGAAAAATCGTCTTGCCGCGAAGCTTGGGTACTCCAATATCGCTTACGCCCTCCTTCCCAAAGAATTTACGCTTTCAGAATTCCAGTGTATGTACGAGGCAATTCTCGGTCGGTCGCTTGACAAGCGGAATTTTCGAAAGAAGATCCGGGAGATCGGGCTCGTTGCCGAGACTGGCGCAGTCCGGCGCGCCGGTGCGACCCGTCCCGCGAAGCTCTACGCCTTTTCCGAACGGAAGCCGCGTATCGTCGATGTGCTCTAGCGAAATGAATTATGGGAGAACGAAACCCTCTTGAACGGGCTATCAAAAAGACGAAGGATGCGATCAATCGTATCGAATCGGCTGCGGAAGAACCTACTCTCCGTGCCGAATTCCTCGCGGATGATGCCGTGGTGAATTTTCAGTCTGAGTTGCGGGAGGTTGAGGAGTCAGGCGTCGTCGGGTGGTCTCCGGAGAGTCTTGCCGCCGAAAGGGAGCGGGCGGCTTTGTACGAGGCGGCTGAGACGCTTCTCCAGCAAGCGCTTACGGATTCCACCTTATCGGATAATGATAAACGAGAGCGGCTTCTCCGTGTATTGAGCAAGCTTGATGTCACGAGCTCGATATCGGATGATGAGCGTCTGCAACGGGAACGGAAAGCGATTCTTCGCATGATTGAATCGCTTGGAGCGGGAAATCCGAAAGAAACCGCATATTGACGTTTGTTGTGCCGATGTCATTATCCTTGCAATGATGATTCGTCTCAGAGAGAAAAGAAAACGCCGGCCCAGGATGCGGGTCGGCGATTGGCGTTGCTGTTATCGGCGTGGTCGCATTCTTAGCCGGTCGGTGTTCCTCTGCTGCCTTCAAAAAATGGATAACTGCCATCGGCAAGACAGATTCGTGTCCATTGTTTGTATCGGATGGCGGTGCCGGTATCGAGGCTACTCTCAACAGGCCTGTCGCCCCACCAGCCAGCGGGAATAATTTCCAGCTTATTCGTATCGGCGGGCACGTATTCTTGCCGTGGAATGAGTTCGATATTTGTCCATCCTTCCTGCCAGGCGCGGCGTACCGGATGCGGCGCGTCGCGGAGCATGCGCGAGATTTCGTGGAATCGATCGAATTTCGTTTCCGGTGTGCAAAGTGGCGCTTGCGGGTTGCTTCTTCTTTCCTCTCGCACCTCGGAGTGGATATTGGACTTCGGAGTCGCAAGA
>CAYGIB010000391.1:0-1732 GCA_964349735.1 uncultured Oscillospiraceae bacterium
TGCACAACGAGCGGGTTGGCGTCAACGGTGCGACGGATAAATGGACATACGCCGTGACCGCGGAGAATAACGTCATCTCCGGCTACCGGGATCGCTCGAAATATTCAGCGCAGGGCGGAGGCCTTGATGTCGGTTATGCGGCCCATGATCTCTTGAATATTTCCCTGGGTGTTTCCTTTAACCGGGCCGATTATCAAATGCCCGGCGCTCTGACCAAAGAACAAATGCGAGAGGACCGGCGTCAGTTTCAGCCGGCCATGCCCCTGTACTGGATGAATGCCAATAATGATAACGACGGCCGCGACAAAAACACCAACGTGAATCTTGGAATTAAATCCTTCTGGGGATCTTTCGGGCAAATGGACGTGAATTTTCTTTATGGAAGAAAAGACCTGCAAAACAATTGGCCGTCTTGGTATTCCTACAATTTTGCGGATACGAAAGCCGATACTTACGGCATCACTCCGAAGTATATTCTATCCAGAGAAATTTTTGGGTTTCAAAACAAAGTGATCATTGGCGCGGATTATTATCACGAACCCTACAAGAAGACTTTCTATCATGATCGGGAAAGAACGGCACAATTAAGCCAAGCGGATCTTACACGGGAGTCCCTGGGGTACTATATCCGTGATGAATTCAGTCTTCTGAAAAGCCTGATTCTGAGCGGCGGTTGCCGTT
Organism: uncultured Oscillospiraceae bacterium; assembly: GCA_964349735.1. Taxonomy (GTDB): domain Bacteria; phylum Bacillota; class Clostridia; order Saccharofermentanales; family Saccharofermentanaceae; genus JAAYCT01. The sequence goes on from CAYGIB010000391.1 coordinate 682, forward strand.
TCGAACGGACAAAGATCAAGGGTACGAATGTCGATTTTTCGACGCCTTCCAATAACTTTGATCAGGAAAAAAGTTTCAGCGCCGAATCCTACGAAGCCGCACTGACTTGGCTTTGGGGAAAGAAATCAAAATCCTTTGTCAAATATGCAACCGTTTACCGTATTCCCTTTCTGGATGAAATTGCGTCCTTCAACGGGTATGGCGGATCGTTTCTCACCACGCTGGAGCAGGAAAAAGGCGCCAGCATGGAAGTGGGCACGGAATATTATCCCCTGGAAAATCTGAAATTGGGGCTAACATTGTACCGCATTGATATGGAAGATGAAATCGAATACGTTTATACCTCATTATATACGGGTTATAATCAAAATGTTGGTAGAACCCGCCACGACGGCGCGGAATTCTCCGCTTCCTATCTATGGCAGAAGTATCTTAAGATTTATGGAAACCTCACCTATCACAAGGCGACCTTTGAAAATGGCGTCAACGAAAAGAAAGAAAAGCCGCTGGTGCCTAACCGTATCATCAACGCCGGATTGGAAATCTACCTGCCCTATAACGTGACGCTCAAATCGGAAATCCGCCATGTGGGTGAGACCTATTTATCCGGTGACAACGACAATAACGCCGAGAAACTGCAATCGTACACGCTGCTCAATTTTTATATTCATTACAAGACGACCTTTAACAGGCTCAATCTGTCGGCTTTTGCAGGTGTGGAGAATCTCACCGATACGATGTATTCATCCTTTGGGATAGACTACGCCCAGTACGGAATGCCCAACTTCTACTACCCCATGCCGGGAAGAACATTTAAGGGCGGGCTCTCCTTTGAGTTTTAAATTTGCCGGTCTGAAAAAACACCGGCGTTCGACAATCATTTACCGTTTGTTTTTATCTGTTTTTTGAAATACAATCGCTCAGGAAACAGGAAGGGAAAAGAACTCCGCAACCTGCAAGCCAATTGAAAAAATAGGAGACCTCCGTATGGAACTGAAAAACAGCGTCGCCATTGTCACCGGATCATCTTCAGGCATTGGAGCGGCGGTGG
>CAYGIB010000392.1:0-1709 GCA_964349735.1 uncultured Oscillospiraceae bacterium
ACACTGTTTGTAATTTTGCGCGATGGCCTTTTTTCAAAATGAGAAAGCCGACAAAAACAATCAAATAGATACTCAGCACATGGAGGTTTTTACGAATCGTTTTTATAACAACTTTAAATACTTGCATATTTCTGCCTCCTCAGCACCAGGGTCACGATGGCAAAGAATACAATGCTGATACCGATCATCAGCGCCATCCCGAAATAGAATCGCCCGTTATTGTTGAAGTAATAGATCGCGTAGAATGTATTGGCGATCAAATTTCCGGGCAAGGCATATTTAAATGCCGGAACCGCTCTTTCGATGGCAATCTTCACGGATGACTGCATCATTCCCGATAATAACGACATCACCATGCTGACGCTGATGATGATTGCGATTTTTATCCCTTCTCCTGCCTTCACAACGGCACCGACCAGGGCGCCGAAGGATATACCGAGACAGCATCCGGCAAAGGCGGCCGCCAAAATCATTCCGATCCGGTCCCCGAGATTAATCCGCAGGACAAATACCAGATACGCAAGCAGAATCAGTATCGACAGATACTGCACAATCGTGACCGAAAGAATCGAGCTGCCGAACAGTTTAAGCTTCGGTACCGGAGAAGCGTTCTGACGCGCGGCAAGCTGAGACTGATTGGCCTGGATATGCATAATCTCTTTTTGGCCCTGAAATGCGCCGTACAAACAGGTCATTGCGATCAGACTATAGAAGTATATCAATATCGTATCGGGCTTATCGCGTCCTGCAAACGTCGATGTGGTGTATTCGATTTCCTTTTCGAAAAGCGCCGAGACTTCCTTCAAAGCCGCCGGATTATCTCTCGCGACATTACCGATGGCGGAACTGATCTGCAAGTAATGGTCGAAGAAGCTCTTCATAATGGTCTGACTGAATCCGGAGCCCGGCACATGAAGAATGGGTTCATCTCGAACCTCCGCATATCCGCTGATTTCCTGATTTTGAAGCGCCTCCTCGGCATCCTCGATCGAATCGTATATGGTGACATGAAACAAATCGATGTTTTCGGATTGCTTGGCCGATTTCAGACTCTCCAATAGATACGGATCCGCAGCATAATCCGAATTCTCATAGACTCCGATTTTTACCGTCTCGAAAGTGACGGTACTGCTGGTGATGTTCGGGAAAACGAGCCCGAAAAATGTCGCCAGACACAGAGGAAACGCAAGTGTCCAGAAAAGAGTCCCGACATCCCGGACGTTCGATTTCATTCGAAAACCAAAAATATTCCAAAACATTTATATCTCCTCCTACACGTCCCGGAGCTCTTTGCCGGTGATTTCCAGAAATACGTCATTGAGTGTTGGCAGTTCGCAATAGATAAGTCCGGTCTGAATATCCCGCTTTTTCATCCCGGACAGGTTTTCTCCCAGTCCGTTCTTTCCGATTTCGGTCTTTATAAGCAGGAAATTGTCCTTACACTCGACCGATGCGACGTGCGGCATGGCGCCGACCCACTCAACGGCTTCCTCCGGTCGTCCGGATAAAAACTCGACGGTTATTTTCTCGCCGATGCGAATCATGCTCTTGAGCTCTTCCTTGGTACCCTGAGCGATGATCTTTCCTTTGTCCAGGATACAGATCCTGGAACAAATCTGCTCGACCTCTTCCATGTAATGGGAGGTATAAATCACGGTCGCGCCCGCCTGTTTCAGCCGAACGATTCCTTCCAGTATATTGTTACGACT
>CAYGIB010000393.1:0-1707 GCA_964349735.1 uncultured Oscillospiraceae bacterium
ATATTGATATCGTCGTAACACCAGAACTTTTTGAGAAATGCAGAATTAGTGGGTGGGAGGAAATGCCGTGGACGTATCCGGAGAAAGTCGGACAAATATATTTGAAGAAAGGCGATGTTGAATTGTACTTAGATGTGAACGCTGGTAGCTTCAATCCAACAACCGCAGAGCTTATTGAAAGGTCAGAAACTATTCAAGGGGTTCCTTTTGTAACCCTAAAGGACATGATTAATTTTAAGAAGGCATATGGCAGAGAAAAGCATCTGAAAGACATAAAGATTGTTGAGGAATATTTACTAAAAGAGTTTCGTCACGCCACACTCGTTGCCTCCGCTGGCTCATCTACCCGTCTCGCAGGTTCGAAGCTTTCTGACGGTCAAGTTGAGCAAATCGGTAAATCTTCCGAGCGAAAGTAGGAACTTCGAATAAGGTAGGGTTTTCTTTGTAGATTCGCCTTAAATCCCGTACGATTTTATCAACGCGACGGTAATGAAGCCCCCTGATTGGTTCTGACTTCTGGACATCGCCACCGCCAACTCAAACAGGCCCGCCCGGAAGGGCGGTTTTTCTTTATATGAAAAGCCGGCTGTTCGTTGCAGCCGGCAAGCCTGTAGATTGAGGAGACGGTTTCAGGTTCTCTTCATGCTGTCGCAGTATCTGTCTATCTCCTCTTGGTATTTTCGCACGATATCGTTCGGATCGGATTTGGGCCCGGCTTCAAGGTCAATGCCGTTGAACCTGCAGTATACTGCCGCATTACAGTATTCGGCCAGACTGACCATGTTTTTGGCGGCCTGTTCTATATCCTCTCCCGGAACCGCTTCATACTTGTAGCGCACGCTATAACGCATCGACGCCTCCTTCTAAGGTGCTGTGCCGCGGGTTTCCGCGGCAGACTGTTGATTTGACTCCAGATTACCGTGAAATTAGACTTCCGTCAAGATTGGTGCGTTAGATCCTCTCTTCTTTTGTGCCTTTTGCATAGGGGTTTGCCAATTCGTTTTTGTACGATCCTTTCACATCTGGATATTGACAAAATCTCGAAAGTATGGTACTGTTTTCGTCGGATATTCGAGTAAAACGTTTTTTGACAATCAAATTGGTCTGAACGGCCTTCAAAAAGGAGATGGGAGATGAAAACAGGGATATTGATACTATTGGGTTTTTTGACACTGTCTGCCGCCGTATCGGCAGATGAAAAGACGGTAAAAAAGGCCAAGCCCGTGCTTCCGGATCTGCCTCAGCTAATCATGCCACTTGTGCCGATCATCTACGGCACCGACCCAATTATGGCGTCGATGGTGATGGAAAACTACAATCGGGAAGTGGTCAGACAATTCGAGGTCTATAGAAAGGAAATGGAGGAATACGACAGGAAAATGAATCAGTACTGGAAGGACCTTAACGAATACGAAAAAAGCAACGGACCGACCGGCGACTCCCAATCCGCGCCGTCTGCCGGACAGTCTCAGGTCATCTGCTTCGGGAACACCTGTTGTCTCAATGGCGTCTGTCTCAAGACTTCGACCACGCCGGCGCCTCACGGCGGCTCGTACGGCGGCGACAGCGGCCGACCCTCCCTGAGGGAACGCCAGGCCTGCGAGCGCAGATGCCGAGACAGGATGGAGCTTTGTAACGCAAGATGCGATAAAATTATGGGGAACGCTTACGGAGCATTGACCTCATGCAAGCAGGACTGCATAAATC
>CAYGIB010000394.1:0-1699 GCA_964349735.1 uncultured Oscillospiraceae bacterium
GTTTGTTTTCGAGCAGGTGTTTAGAAATTATTCGGCCAAGCAATGGGGCGTCCCGGTGGAAAGTCTGGACCCTGCGGTGCTTCGGCGCGTGCCCGTGGTAATCGGAGATGACGACCGATATTTCTCCGACTCGATTCAGATGATGCCTTTGTTCGGTTACACGGAGCTTTTCGAGAATATATTGAAGCACCCCTCCATCAGCATCCAGCTGAATTCAGACGCACTCCAACGAGTTCATCCTCACGCCGCTTCGGGGAAAATCCTATTGGACGGCGTCCCCTTCGAAGGACCGGTGTGCTTTACGGGCTCGATTGACGAGCTCTTCGATTACGTCCTCGGATCGCTTCCCTATCGAAGCCTGGACTTGCGGTTGGAGGATTACCCGGTGGATTTCCGGCAAAGCGCCTCGGTCGTCAACTACCCGAACGAGGAGGCCTTTACACGTATTACCGAGTTTAAGTACATCACTTTACAGGATGTTCCCCAGGCGACCACGATTATGAAGGAATACCCGATTCCCTATCATCCGAACGGGCGACCGGTTCCATTCTATCCGATACAGACCGACGCAAATCGCAATCTGTATGCGGACTATCTGGCGCTCTGCGGAAAATACGAAGACCTCTATCTATGCGGCCGGCTGGCGGAATATAAATACTACAATATGGATGCCGTTATTGAACAGGCGTTTTCCGTCGCCGCCCGAATCCGGGAGTGCGTCAAATACGAATAGGAGGAAACCATGAGCAGCGAATCCAAGGGTGAATCTCTTTTCATTGTCATGCCGGCTTATAACGAAGAGGCGAATATCGAGACCGTAGCAAAGGAATGGCATACGATTGCACAGAGTTTCGGGACCGGCTCCCGTCTGGTCATTTTCAATGACGGAAGCCGCGACGACACGTGGGCGAAGCTTACAGATCTGGAGACTGCGCTTCCGAATCTGATTGCGGTCAACAAGGAAAATTCGGGGCACGGTGCGACACTTCGCACGGCATACGAGTACGCTTTGAATGAAGGAGCAGATTATATTTTCCAGACTGACAGCGACGGGCAAACGCTCCCGGATGAGTTTGTGGCCTTCTGGAACCAGAAGAAGAATTACGCCGCCATTATCGGCCATCGGAATCACCGGCAGGATGGCTTTTCGAGAAAATTCGTCACCAAGGTTCTGAAGATGGTGGTCTTCCTCATCTTCCGCGTGAGTATACGCGATGCGAATACTCCCTTTCGCCTGATGCAGCGGCATACGCTGGAGAAATATCTCCCTCGAGTTCCGGAGGGCTACAATCTGACCAATGTCCTTCTTTCCGTCTTGATGGCGGACGCCGGCGAGAATGTCCTCTACGTTCCGATCACCTTCCGACACAGACAGGGCGGCAAGAATTCGATCAATATGAAGCGGATTTTCGGAATCGGGCGGCAGGCATTGCGCGATTTCATTGTTATTAAGAAAGAAATGAAGCAGGGCAAACGCTAGTCGGATTGCTTATGCCGTGCCCCAAAGAGAAATTGGTCGAGGTGAAGAGACTCGAACTCCCGACATCCTGCTCCCAAAGCAGGCGCGCTACCAACTGCGCTACACCTCGATTATAAAAAACCGCAACAGACGTAATTATACCCAAAACGTGGTTTGATTACAATCCTCTGAGAACACCGGGAACGTCTCTTCAGAAATAAGCTAAAAAAAGTCAAATAC
>CAYGIB010000395.1:0-1681 GCA_964349735.1 uncultured Oscillospiraceae bacterium
ACCGATCATCTCCCCTTCTCGCATTCTTCTTTCTCTTCTCCGGAAAACTGGTACGAAAGATCGTTGTATTCATCGGTCTGATAGGCGGTGATGCCGGACTCGTGCCACAAGACAAACTCCGCGATACCGGTGTCGAGCGCGAGCTTACTGCAAATCGTGCAATACGGCTGACCGGAGAACTTCGATTTCCCCTCGCCATCGAGCCGGACAAAATAAAGTACCGCTCCGGAGATTTTTTCCGGATTCCGTCGAAGCGCATCCATGATCGCTCGTTCCTCGGCATGAACACAGCAGGTCTTGTCGGTGACTTTCCGGTGATACGATGTTTTTTCAACACCACACCGCCTTTGATCCTCACGATTTCCGGCGGGTGAATTGAACCCTCCACCGATAATTTCTCCGTCCTTCACGATAACACTCCCGCACTTCGAACGTCCGCATGTCGCCGATTTCGCAACCTCCTCCGCCGCAAGCATCCACCGCCCATCCGTTTTCTGATCAAGGATCCTCATATTTTCAGACAATTTTCGATAAATCCCCACAGAGAATAATCGGCTGCATCGCGCGAAGCTCATCGCTATACGGCATATCCGGAATATCGTTCACGAAATACAACTTCTTATCGAGAACATGCGCGAATCCGGCTTCCAGAAAAGAGTTTCCGCCAACGTAATTCTTTATACCTCCTTTATCATGATTTGCCACTATCACGATATCAGCATCCCTGATCAATCGATAATACTCTCGGATTAGATCGTGATCAATCTTGTTTTTGGTTGATTCCCGACAATCCTCTGCCAGTAGCTCCCCGGAAGCATACTTATCCGCATTTTTTGGAATAATAACTTCATACCCTTCCTCCCGAAAAAATTCTTCCATTTCGACCATCTGTTTCGACACAGACATACTACCGCAAATGACGATCTTCATAGAAGATTCCTTATCATATTAAAACTCTCGAGGTTATTATGCTCGAATATGGTAGGAATAAACCGCTTCCTGTCGTCATCTGAAATATCGAGGATAGTATCAAGCGGCCATGATTCGAAACCGATTGCTTTACCATCTTCAACACGCAGATCCGAAACCGATTCAGTATAGCAATACGCATATACCGCCCGAATGACATTATTTTTTTTCCCGGTAAGATTGTCATAGGAACTACTCCTGTCTGTTTTCAAATATTGAAGTTCGCCCTCCTCCACCCGCACTCCAGTTTCCTCCTCAACCTCTTTCAACGCAGTGCCCATATAATCGTCACCGATTTCCACATGACCACCGACGGTTGCGTCCAATAAGCCTGGATAAGTATCCTTATCTTTTGCGCGATGCTGAAAGATGATTTCTCCCTGCGGCGTATAAAACCAGATATGTATTTCCCGATGGAGAAGTCCTATTTTGTGAATATTCTCCCGTGTTTCCACGCCGACGATATTCTCGTCCTCATCTACAACATTAAGTTTCCGATCGTCTGACATAGACTTCAATATTAAATCAGAACATCCGGACGCCTTTTGGGACATCTTTTGTCGGAGAAAGCAGCACCACACCATTATCCACATCCGGAAGTCCGAGCGTGAGAACTTCAGAAACAAACGGCCCGATCTGTTTCGGCGGGAAATTCACAACCCCGACCACCTGCCTCCCGATCAGATCCTCCTTCGTATAATGCTTCGTTATC
>CAYGIB010000396.1:0-1670 GCA_964349735.1 uncultured Oscillospiraceae bacterium
AGCTCGACTGGCCGGAAAAAACAAAGAAAATCCAACAGAACTGGATCGGCCGCTCGGAGGGGGCTCGTATTTCCTTCTTCTGCGAAAAGGACGGTAAACAACTTCTTGATGAAACTGATAAGCCCTTAAAGCTCGACGTTTTTACCACACGTGCCGACACCCTTTTTGGCGTCACCTATGTCGTCGTCGCACCCGAAGCCGAACTCTGCGAGGTATTAACGACCGACGATTGCCGTGAGGAAGTGCAAAAATATCAGGAGCTCACACGCAAGGCAAGCGACATCGACCGGATGTCGACCACACGCGAGAAGACCGGCGTCTTCATCGGCTCATTTGCCATTCACCCGATTTCCGGAAAGAAGGTTCCGATTTGGACGTCGGACTATGTCATCGCCACGTACGGAACCGGAATCGTCATGGCCGTCCCGGCCCACGACGAGCGCGACTTTGAGTTTGCGCAGAAATTCGTTCTTCCGATTATTCGGGTCATCGCGTCGTCTCCGGATGCCAACGACGAGCTCCCCTTTATCGAAAAGGGCGTTCTCGTCGATTCCGGAGCGTTCAACGGACTCGATTTCAAATCCTCCGTAAATGCGATTATCAACAGGCTTTCCGAGGGTGACATGGGTGAACGAACCATCAACTATCGCCTGCGCGACTGGCTCATTTCCCGTCAGAGATACTGGGGCACACCGATTCCGGTGGTTCACTGCGAAAAATGCGGCATTGTTCCGATTCCGGACGAGGATTTGCCCGTGCTCCTTCCGTACGACGTCGAATTCCGCCCGGACGGGGAGTCGCCGCTCACCAAGAACGAAGCATTCATGAATACGCCCTGCCCGCGCTGCGGCGGACCCGCCCGGCGCGATCCCGACACGATGGACACCTTTGTCGATTCGTCCTGGTATCAGTTTCGTTATCCCGACAATCGAAACGACAAAGCACCGTTCGGCAGAGAACTCATCAATAAGATGTGCCCGGTCGATAAATACGTCGGCGGTCCGGAGCACGCCGCCATGCACCTCCTGTATGCGCGTTTCTTTACGAAAGCCTTACGCGACATGGGTTATCTGGACTTTGACGAGCCCTTCAGCTCCCTGGTGCACCAGGGAATCATTCTCGGTCCGGACGGCAACCGCATGTCCAAAAGCCGCGGAAATACAGTGGCACCCGATGGCTATATCAAAAAGTATGGCTCGGACGTTTTCCGCACGTACCTCGGCTTCGGTTTTGCGTACACCGAGGGCGGACCCTGGAGCGACGGCGGACTTCAGGCAATCGCCAAATTTACCGCCCGCATCGAGCGCTTAATCGAGGAAATCGGCGATAAGAAACCGAAGAACGCCGTTACTGAAGTGCCGACGGGTGACGACAAGGCCCTGTTGTACTCGCTTCATCACACGATCAAGTCGGTCAGCTACGACATCGATCGATTCCAATTCAACACCTCGATCGCACGTCTGATGGAACTACTGAACGCCATCGGAAAATACAGAGAATCCAAGAAAGTGAACAGCGCACTGCTTCGCGATGCGTGCGAAAAATTGCTCTTACTGTTCTCCCCCTTCGCGCCGCACTTCTGCGAAGAGATGTGGGAGCAGATGGGGAACACCTACTCGATATTCAATCAGAAATGGCCGGAGTATGATGAGTCTGCGCTGATTCTCGAC
>CAYGIB010000397.1:0-1643 GCA_964349735.1 uncultured Oscillospiraceae bacterium
GAAGGAATGGGAGACCCCGAAGATTCAGAGATTGTCATTTAGAGACACAGAGGGAGGTTTTTTATCGAGTATTTCTGAGTTTTCTATCTATAAGACCGGAAGCTAAATAGGAGGATTTAAACATGAAGAAGGAATGGGAGACCCCGAAGATTCAGAAAATGTCATTCAGGGACACGGAAGGCGGCTCTATCCCATATATAAGTGAGTTTTCGTCATACAAGACCGGAAGCTGATTGGTTATCGGTTGCCGTTTGATTAACAGACTCGATTATTTTTTCATTAGGGGGTAGAAGTACTTTTATGCCCGCATTTAGTTACGGAAAGCGGAAGATATATTCCGCTTTTGGTTTTTTGTTGGAATCCGAAATAGAGCTTCCCGGTTTAATCTCGGCGAACGAGACGACGGAACCTGATGTGCGTATTTTATTCGGAGAAGTACCGGAGTGTGTTTTGAGTCCGCTTGACCGAACCGATTGGCATGAGTATTCCGCTCATGAGGCAATACTGAGCGCGTAGAAAGACATTCAGTTTTATATTCGCGACGGCAAAACCATTATCATTAAAGCGGATGAGGGTGTTCCGGCGGACAAGATCACAGCGCTGCTTCTGGACTTTCCTTTCGCGGTCTTATTGCTTCAACAGTCATTTTTTGTCTTGCACGGTTCATGTGCAATTATTAACGGACAGGTCGTGGCTTTTCTCGGGCGCAGCGGGGAAGGAAAATCCGCGCTGGTGCACGAGATTTGGCGTCGAGGCGGCACCGTGCTTGCGGATGATCTTTGCGCAATCCAATTTGAAAATGAAATTCCGATGATCTATCCCGGTATATATCGATTGGCGGTATGGCACGACGCAATTTCTGCGGATGCGGAGATGGATACGTTATATCGACCGGTTCGGGAGGGAATTGGAAAGTATTTCATCGATTTTTCCGGAGAATCGACCTGCGAGCCGATTCGACTGGATCAGATATATTTCATCAGCGAAGGAAACGGAGAGCGAATCCTTTTCGAAGAAGTGAAGGGATATGATAAGCTCAAGCAATTGATACACTCGTTTTTGCACCGCGAAATTGCCGAGAAAATGCTTGGAAACGAAGCCTTATTTCGTATGTGCGCGAGGACACTCAATTCCGTATCAGTCGGAGCAATCCGGAAAAATTCGGATTTGATGACCGTTTCCGAATATGCGGATTTTGTGATTACGGAGTTAAGCAAATGAATGGAATCGTTTGGTTAGCGTCTTACCCCAAATCCGGAAACACGTGGTTTCGCACATTTCTTTCCAATTTGACGAAGGAAGAGGATGAAGAAATAACCATAAACCACTTGAAGACGAGCGGAATATTCAGTTCCCGGGGAATCGTCGATGAAATGGTCGGATTCGAAACGTCTAATCTGACGCACCAGGAAATCGATTTGCTTCGCCCCGAGGTTTTTAATTACATCGCGCGAAACGCAAAAAAAACTAAGTTCATGAAGGTCCATGATGCGTATACATATTTGCCGGACGATATGCCGATTATTGGAACGGAAAACACGGTTGCGGTTTATATCATTCGGAACCCGCTGGACGTCGCCGTTTCGTTTGCACACCATTCCAGTAAAGAAACGGACCGAACGATTAAGGACATGGATAACGAG
>CAYGIB010000398.1:0-1640 GCA_964349735.1 uncultured Oscillospiraceae bacterium
CCGACATGGCCATGGAAAATCGGGCTTTGAAGGATTTGATCGAAAAAAAACTCTAGGGCCGCCAGAGAAACGCGAAGCAGTGATCTATCTAGTGGCCGAGCACCGGCTTTCGGTTCGGCAAAGCTGTCATTGTGTCGGATTATCCCGGGCGGCTTTTTACAGCCCCCCATCATCGCCCTGACTGCGCACGCTCTCAAGGAAGACATCCAGAAGAGTCTCGACGCGGGCTGCGATGCGCACCTGACGAAACCCATCAACAAACAGCGCCTCCTGGATGCCATACGGGAATTTACCGCTCCCGTTCCTATTCCGGAGGATAGGTCTTGACGAAACCATCAATAGTTTCTATGATGCGAAGAGGTGTTAGAGATATGCAAACACAGACGTCAGGAAAAATCATCGTCCATGTAGACCCGGATCTGACGGATCTAATTCCCGGTTATCTGGCCAACCGGGAAAGGGATATTGCCGACATTCACAGCGCTCTCGAAAAAAATGATCTGGAGACGATCCGCATCCTCGGCCACAGCATGAAAGGGTCCGGCAGCAGTTATGGTTTTGAAACCATCACCGATATTGGCATGATGATGGAAAAAGCCGCGAAGGAAGGCCGGAATGAGGATATCAGCCTGCAGATGAAGAGACTGGTGGATTATTTGGGGCGGGTAGAGATTGTCTATGATTAACGGTATTCGGAAAGTGCGACAGGCGTACCATGACGGGTTACCGGAGACGTCCATAAGACTGCGTTACCTACTGAAAAGGAGGATCTGTGCGTGAACCCATTTTCCAGGACCGTGATCTGGTGTATCGACGACCGCGACCCCCTGAGTCTTCAGGATAGTTTCTACGCAGTTTTTACAGGTGTTCAGCGCCTCGCTTCTTGAAAGAACATCCATCGCTCAGCTGCTTGTATTGCATGTCTATACAAACGACACGGGCAAAAGTCTGAGCCGGTTGAACTTATACATGGATTATTCCGGACGGTAGTGATAAACGCCGACAATCTACGAATGGTGAATGATCTGCAAAAATAAACAAAACGCAAGAAAAGGCATTCGACATGAGCAAAATTCTGATCATTGATGATGACCCGGATATAGTAAAACTGCTGCGTTTCAAACTCTCTCAAGAAGGGTATAAAGTGGTTGCCGCCGTTGACGCGTATAATGGCATACAGTCTGCTCGCAGGGAAAAGCCCGATCTGATCATCCTGGATATCATGCTGCCCGCGGGGGGGGGATACCATACCCTGAAGAATATCAGATTGACACCGCAAGGTTCGCAAACTCCGATCGTGATCCTAACCGGCATGCAAGATGAGGAGTTACGACAGAAAATCGAGAAAGAGGGTGTCGAGGCTTATCTGCAAAAACCTTGCGATTACCCGGTGCTTAGCGAAACGATCAAAAAACTTCTCATGATATGAATCGTTGCGATATTCCTTGTCGAATGAAGCTGACATTCCCACCGTCACATTGATGAGGAAAATTTTGCAGGGCAGCGTTTGTTATGGCAAAATCAACCCCATCCCCTGTTTGTCAACCGCTTTTCGTTATTGGCATTGAGGATGGCATTGCAGCATATCATTGTGCGAACAAAAAATACCGATGAAGGCAATAAAAGACAAAGTGGAAGAC
>CAYGIB010000399.1:0-1635 GCA_964349735.1 uncultured Oscillospiraceae bacterium
ACCCTGTCTTGATTGGCCGGAATACTCACCGGGGATCCGGGTAGGACACGGGCGTGATTATTAATCCGTTCCCGTGGAGACTGCGCAAAAATTGTCCATCTTCTACGATGGAGAAGTGCCGAAATCACCCTCAATCATTCTCGGCTCAATAAAGAAGAATGTTTATGAATTGTATACAATACAACAATGAAACCATTGTATAATAGGTGGAGAAACCTTGCACAGAATGGAGATCATAGATGAAAAAATTTCTGTTAATAACAATGTCAGTGCTTCTTACGGTAACGGTTGGCGCCTGTGCTTCAGTATACGAGTCGCCGAAGCAAAGCACGGCAGTGACAACCACCAATGAAAAGGGGATGGATGCTATTGACAACACATATATTAAGCGTGATGGCGTGGAAGTCATATATGTTGCCGGCGGATGTTTCTGGGGCACCGAGAAACTAATGCAGACAATACACGGGGTCATAAATGCTACGAGCGGATATGCAAACGGGGAGGAAGGTGACGTGCCTACCTACGCAACCGTCTCTGATGCGGGATTCAAAGAAACGGTACGCGTCGAATACGACCCTGCTAAGGTAAGTATAGACACGATCTTGTTTGCCTATTTCCGATCCATTGACCCGACGGTAACAAACGCACAGGGAAACGATGTCGGCCCCCAATACCAAGCGGGCGTATACTGGTCGGACGATAACGCGAAAGAAACGGTTCTGCGCATAGCAGATGTTGAGAGAGGACGCTACGATGAGTTTGCGGTGGAGATAGAGCCTCTTCGTAATTTTTACGACGCAGAGGAGTACCACCAGAATTACCTTGATAAAAATATTAATGGATACTGCCATATATCTTTCGAGGAATTTGAGCGCGTTCGCAACATAATCGTTGACCCGGCTGATTATACGCGCCCGTCTATCGATGAAATCAAGGCGGCGCTCACCGATGTACAATTTAACATCACGCAGGACGCGGGAACGGAGCCTCCGTTCCAAAATGAGTACTGGAAATTATACGAGAGAGGAATCTATGTCGATATCGTAACCGGCGAACCGCTTTTCTCGTCTGGCGACAAGTTCGACAGCGGTACCGGCTGGCCGAGCTTTTCCAAAGGCATCGACGAGAATACGTTCGTATATTTGACCGATGATTCTTTGGGCATGGACCGTATTGAGGTTCGCAGCCGGGCGGGCAATACACATCTCGGGCACTTGTTTTACGGCGAAACTGAATCTCCGACCGGAGTCAGGTTCTGCATCAACAGCGCTGCACTCCGATTTATTGCTTATGATGATATGGAAAAAGAGGGTTACGGGTACCTCGCTGAGTATGCTTGAATATATTGTATAAAGGTCTTAGCCCGTGTTCAACCAATCCACAGGCGTCCGGATTTTCAATCATCTACATCCGTGACTTTTTCGGATAAACATTTATAAACGAACGGGGGTGCGGATGACGGATTCAGGCCGATTGGTTTTTCAAGAAACAAGTTTGGGTCGGCGCGGTTGGTGAGGCGGCGGGCATCGCCAAGTGTTATGACGACATCGCGGACATCCTTTTTGAATGAAAACTCATCTTTATAAAAAAGCCCATAATACGTTCACGATCTTCCACTGATCGTTTATTCGGCAG
>CAYGIB010000400.1:0-1624 GCA_964349735.1 uncultured Oscillospiraceae bacterium
AAACGCAGGATACTGCGTTTGATCTTCCCCCGAATCGGGAAATCAAGCGCCAGCTGTATCGGGTGCTCGCAGCCGTTATCGGCCGGAGCTTTCCATGGGGTTCACTCACCGGCATTCGGCCGACTCAAATTGCCCGGGAAGTCCGGGATGCCGACGATATGAGCAATTTCTATGACGTTCGTAAGGACAAAGCAAGATTGGCGATCGAAACGGCGGAAACCGAGGACCGGATATTGGCGACAACGTCGGAAGAGGATCTTTTCGTCTATATCGGGATCCCTTTTTGTCCCGGACGTTGCTCTTATTGCTCGTTTACCACGCAGGAGAGTCGATCAGACGCAGGCCTTCTTCCGGAGTACCTGAATGCGGTTCTCCGCGAAGTATCCGGGCTTTCATCCAAACTTAAGAACGTTCGGGCTGTATATTTTGGAGGCGGAACACCGACGATCATGGACGAAGAATTGCTCGGAAGCTTTGTCGACGGCTGTCTGGATTTAATTGGTCCCGACCGGTCCGCGGAAATCACGGTGGAGGCGGGAAGACCGGACACACTGACCCCGGTTAAACTTGAAACGCTTAGCCGCGCGGGCGTCAGTCGAATCTGTGTCAATCCGCAGTCACTATCGGATCGGACCCTTGCTGCAATTGGAAGGAAGCATACGGCCGAACAGTTCTGTAATGCCTTTCAGGCGGCACGGAAAGCAGGTTTTCATACGATCAACACAGATCTTATCGCCGGATTGCCCGGAGAAAGCATGGAAGAATTTCGCTTCTCAGTGGACCGGATTATCGAGCTGTTGCCCGAAAATATCACCGTCCATGCGCTGTGCAAAAAGAGAAGCGCAGACATCAAGAGGGAAGAGATTTTCGAGGGTAAAGATAACGGAGCACTCGCGGACGATATGGTCTCGTACGCCGACTCGAAAATACGTGCGGGCGGATATTTTCCGTACTACCTCTACAAGCAGAAGGACACGGTCGGAGGGCTCGAGAACACAGGATTTTCGAAACCGGGTAAGGAATGCCTCTATAACGTCGCGATGATGAGTGATTTACGTAACGTCCTTTCCTTCGGAGCCGGAGGCGTAAGCAAGCGTTTCTTTTCGAGCCGGCGATTGGAACGGTTCGATTGCGTCCGCAATCCCAAATAATATATCGAGCGAATTGATGAGATTTTGATCGGAAAACGTCGGTTTTTTGAAGTATAATCGGAGTATTAGCGCGCGGTTGTCGGTTAGGTCGTAAGAATTAGATCGGGAGAAAAAGTTCTATGAAGTGTCCGAAATGTAAAACTGAGAATGATCAGCGGTCGGTCTGCAAGAAATGCGGTCTGTTTTTATATCGGCCGGACTATCGCAATGCACCGAAGCTTGACGCCAAGGGACTCAAGGCGAGGGACCGGCAGATTATATGGGGCGCGGTAAAAAAGATAGCAAGGTTCGCGGGAATTCTGTTTTCGACCTTCTTCTTTGCTTTCGTACTGTATATGCTGCTTAAATACCTGTTCGGGCTCTAGCGGACAGATGCGCAGGACCCTCATTGAAGGATTGTAATCGAACCTCTATTTGTTTATAATTACGTCTGTTGCGGTTTTTTATAATCGAGGTGTAGCGCAGTTGGTAGC
>CAYGIB010000401.1:0-1616 GCA_964349735.1 uncultured Oscillospiraceae bacterium
GGATTTGTAGCTGCTCGGGAACGCGTCGTTGAGAATGATGTTTCCGTCGGCATCGGTAACCTTCTGCGAGAAGGTGGTTTTCATGCTGCCGTCCGGATTCGACTCGAGGATATGCGGACCGTCTATTTCGACGGATCGCCCGTCCTTTGCTCCGTAGAAATGGAAAGTGAGTTTGGAGGCTTCGATCGATGAAAGGATGAGGACGGATGTCGCGGAGTTGTTCACGAAGCGAAAATCAGGGTTCGGAATATAGATGGTGGCGTCCATGCCGTAGGGCTTGTAGTAGCGGACGGGGTAGGCATGGTTCTTTCGTGCGGTGATTTTGAATCCGGCATGAACAGCTGCGCGGAAGAGTGTCGAGGAAACTTGGCAGATGCCGCCGCCGAATTCCGGCTCGGTCTTGTTGTATTTGATGACGAGTTCAGGGAGATACCCGTGCGCTCCGTCGACTTCACCCAGGTATTTTACGAATGAGAGCTCCTCATCGGGCTTGATGATGATGCCTTGGAATTGTTCGAGCGCGCGCGTGATGTTGTGAATGCGATTTTTCGGTGAGCCGGTGAAATCGGTCGTCCCTTCGGCGATGAGGTCTTTGATCCCGAGCTCTGACAGACTGTTTGAAGAAAGCTCCGGCTTTTCGATTCGGACGGGGACGGGGATGTTGTCGAGCCCATTGTGAAGGGCGTGCTCTATAGCGGAAAGGACCTCTGGTTCGCTGGCGGTGATGCCATCGACGCTTTCTTCCGTTGTGATGAGTTCGCCGTTTTCTCCGATGCCGAATCGCGCGTTTTTCGGTGCGCGGGTGATTCGCGAGGAGAGCGTGGTGATGTAGCTCCTGATGGCGTCGGGGTTTGTTTCGTTTGATGTTGTGACGGCGGTCGTCTCCCGCGAACGGCGCGAGAGGTTCCATGAACAGAGTATCGGCGCATCGCAGAGGGCGGTATTTTCGATTTCCGAGCGTGTTCCTGAAAACGGAATGAGCCGTGTTCCGACGGAGAGCCAGGCCGCGCTGGTTTCACTCGGGATCTCTTCCCGGAACGATCCTGCCTCGAGCGTGAGCGCGTCAACCGGCGCGGAGAAAAGGACGCCTGAGAGGAGGAGCGCGGAGAGGACGGGCGTATGTGATATGCGATGTTTCATGTCTGTTTGATTTCTCCTGATTGTAGCTTTTTTTCGCTCGAAATGAAAGAGCGTGTCGGAGTGGGTGCTCGTATCGGGCATCAAAAACCCCGGCATCGGAGCCGGGGTTTCAATCGGTAGTCGGGTTAGAACCCGCGGACCTGGATTTTCTTTACTTTAGTCGTATCAGCTTTCGGAAGGCGAATCGTGAGAATGCCGTTCTTGAGCGATGCGTCGGCTTTTTCAGGGATGACATCGACCGGGAGCAGCACTGATCGGGAAAATCCTCCCCAGTAGCATTCCTGGTAGTAATAGTTTCCATTGTCGACGACTTCCTCGTTTGTCCGCTCGCCCTTGATCGTGACCATGTCATTGTTGATCGTCACGTCGAGATCTTCAGGCTTCACGCCGGCGATGGTCGATTTGATGACGATTTCCATCTCGGTCTGATAGACATCGATCGTGAGCTGCCCCTCGGCATCGTTTTCGTGTTGCTG
>CAYGIB010000402.1:0-1605 GCA_964349735.1 uncultured Oscillospiraceae bacterium
TTCCCAATCCGTCCACATCGGAGAGTAAAATAACCTTCATCTTTGCTCTTTCGCGCGATTAATGAACCGTGCGTTCCTCCTTCAAGACATAAAAAATCGGGCACCCTCACCGGACAGACGAGGGATGCCCAATAATTATAATCTTTGCGCACGCGAATCGCAAATGCGATCCGGCAGAATTCCCCGGATTGGACGGATTAATCCACAATGTAGGGAATCAATGCGATGTGTCTGGCTCGCTTAATCGCCACGGTCAATTCACGCTGATGCTTCGCGCAGTTTCCGGTCATTCGCTTCGGCAGAATCTTGCCGCGCTCGGATATAAATTTGCGTAAACGAACGACGTCCTTGTAATCAATCTGCTCTACCTTATCGGCGCAGAAAGCACATACCTTGCGGCGCATACGCCTCGGTCTCATGCCGCCCATATCGCGTCCGCCGGAGCGGGGGCCTCTGTTCTCAGACATATCATATCTCCTTTCAAATCAATCGAATCGAGCCGTCCGAGACAAAAATATCATCGGACGCAACTCCGGCAATCTGCCGGATTTTTTACAAATCAAACGGGAGCGAAATATCGTCATCCATCGTCATATTAAATCCACTATCCGTCTGTAATGCGGAAGGGGGCGTCTGAGACATGGGGGGCTCGTCGTAACCGGACGGGCCATTCGATCCATCACGTTTAGAATCAACAAACTCGATTTCATCTACCGATACTTCGGTAACATAAACGCGCTTTCCCTCTTTGTCGTCATAGGACCTGGACTGAATGCTGCCGACGATTCCAATGCGGGAGCCCTTCTGGAAATATTGACCGAGAAGCTTGGCCTGCTGTCTCCATGCGACGCAATTGATAAAATCGGCCTGCCTCTCTCCGCTTGCGGTCTTGAATCGGCGGTCGACCGCCACAGTAAAACTGCACACTTCAAGCTGGTTCTGCGTGGTCTTCACTTCCGGATCCCGGGGTAGTCTACCGACAAGAATGACTTTGTTCATTGTTTCTCTCCCTTTTCATGATTACTCATCGGTGCGGATAATCAGATGTCGCAATACGCCTTCGGTAATCTTCAGAATTCGATCGACTTCCTTGGGGAATTCGGATTCTGCCGTGAAGTTAAACTGAAGGTAATAGCCTTCCTTCTGATCGTTGATCTCATAAGCCAAGCGCTTCATACCCAGTGTTTGTTGGGTCTCGATTGTAGCCGCTGTCTCCAGCTTGGTCTTAATTGTCTCCGTAACGGAAGCACAGCCTTCCTCACCGAGGACCGGACTTAAAACAACGATCATTTCATACTTGTTTGCCATTGAAATTCACCTCCTCCCGGACTAAACGGCCCTTACCCGATGTAAGAGCGAGGATTCATACGATAAGCCGCATCCTTTGCAGCAAGAAAAAGGTTAGCACAGGAACTCCGCCCAGTCAAGAAGAAGCGTTCCCGTTCGCTCGAAAACAAGCGATAACCGGTTCGTATTGTCAAAATCCGCATCATCCGCTGCCGAATGCGTGCCAAGCACGCTTCATACCGCAGATAAGATATGCTCCTATCATACCGCCGACGGTTCCGATAATCCACAGGATATATGCGAAAGATTTATTTTCGA
>CAYGIB010000403.1:0-1589 GCA_964349735.1 uncultured Oscillospiraceae bacterium
AGGCATTTTCTCGAGCGCTGCCGCGATGGCACTCATCAATAATGACGAGATCGAAGAAGTCGGATGAAAACTGCTTGAACGTCTGTTTTTCCTCTTCAACTCCGGTGACACTCTGATAAAGCGCAAGATATATTTCGTAGGATTTATCTGCGTTGCGATTTTTGATCTTGTACATCTTATCGCCGAATGGCTTAAAGTCATTCATGACCGCTTGGTCAGCTAAAATGTTCCTATCAACGAGGAAGAGAATACGTTTTGCTGTTTTTGCTTTCCATAACCGCCAGATGATTTGAAATGCCGTATACGTTTTCCCCGTCCCGGTCGCCATAACCAATAACAAGCGTTTTTGTCCTTTCGCGATTGCTTCGACGGCTCGATTGATTGCGACCCGCTGGAAATACCGCGGTTCTTTTCCATTCAGCTCTTGAAAGTAGTCTTGTTCAACGACTGATCGGACGTCTGAGGTAATTTGGTGATTGGCAAGATATTGTTGGTAGAGATCTTCTGGGCTTGGAAATACATCTAAAGAGATTTCCTCTTCATGAACTTTTCCATTCGGAAGACGAACGTGTGCTAAAAATCCACTCCCATTTGAACTATAGACAAACGGAATGTCGAGAACCTCTGCGTACCCGAGCGCTTGCTGCATTCCATCACCCACGCCGTGACTTACATCTTTCGCTTCAATAATTGCCAATGGGATATTATTTTTGTAGTAGAGAATGTAGTCTGCGCGCTTTTTTTCACCTCGTGTCACGGTTTTACCACGAACGATGATCCGGCCGGCGGTGAATGAAACCTCTTCACGAATTTGGGTTTGCAAATCCCACCCAGCTTTCACCAAAGCAGGGGTTATATATTTCGAACAAATGTCGCGTTCGGACAGTGATTCTTTAGCCACCATAACAACAATTTACGCCTTTTTCGCAAAGAAATCAAGGATTTCGGGGGCTTAATTATCAACTTCTTATCAACTTTAGACACTATGGACGCCCCACAGCCCTTGCGTCATCCATTAGGGCATGAATAACCATACCCAACAGGGAGAGGCCGAACAGGGGCAGATTCAGGCCCCTCCCGCAATCAGGTACTGCCTCTATGCCCGTAAAAGCTCAGAATCCGAGGAACGGCAAGTTCTCTCGATCGACTCGCAGATCAAGGAGATGCTCCAGACCGCCGAGCTAGAAAAACTTAACATCGTCGAGATGCGCCGGGAGAGCCATTCGGCAAAAGACAATGGACAACGTCCGGTGTTTAACGAACTGATCGCTGATATCCGCTTAGGAAAGTTCAATGGCATTCTCACCTGGGCTCCGGATCGCCTATCAAGGAACGCAGGTGATCTTGGTGTACTGGTAGACCTGATGGATCAAAGGCTACTTACAGAGATTCGCACGCACGGTCAGGTCTTCACCAATTCCCCGAACGAGAAGTTCCTACTGATGATCCTCGGAAGCCAAGCGAAACTTGAAAATGACAACCGAGGATTGAACGTGAAGCGCGGGCAGAAGACGCGTGCGGAGATGGGATATCGCCCTTGTATGGCTCCACTCGGTTACCTGCATGAGCGGCCAGCGGGAGAGAGTAGG
>CAYGIB010000404.1:0-1529 GCA_964349735.1 uncultured Oscillospiraceae bacterium
TTTCTATATTCGAGACGGACGTATCAGCGAGCCGATTGATGGCGCTTTGGATCAAACATATGATGTAAACGGTGCCGCCTTGTTTCCGGGCCTTATTGACGCACACTGCCACTTGCGCGACCCGGGTTTTGAGTACAAAGAAGATATCGAGAGCGGAACGAAGTCCGCGGCAAAGGGAGGATTTACATCCGTATGCCCGATGCCGAATACGAATCCGGTTTGCGATAACGCCTCGGTAGTGCATAGTATCGTCTCCAAGGGTCAAGCAGTCGGTTACACCAACGTTTTCCCCATCGGAGCCGCCAGCAAAGGCATAAGTAGCCGCGAACTCGCTGAGATCGGATTGATGAAGGATGCGGGAATTGTCGCAGTATCCAACGATGGCCTACCGGTTGAATCGGCTGATCTGATGCGAAAAGTTATGGAATACGCGAGTGCTTTTGATCTGGTTGTCATGAATCACTGCGAAGAGAAATCGATATCCGGGGGTGCAATGAATGAGGGAGCCATTTCCACCCGGATGGGTCTTCGGGGAATCCCGACACTCGCCGAAAATATTATGATCGGCCGGGATCTTCTCATTGCGGAGTACCTTAGATTGCCGATTCATATCTGTCATATCAGTAATAAGACCGGAATCGGGCTCATTCGGGAAGCAAAAGCCCGGGGCGTAAAGGTGACCGCCGAGACCTGCCCGCATTACTTTTCGCTTACGGAGGAGGCCTGCAAGGGTTTTGATACAAACGCGAAAATGAGTCCTCCACTCAGAACCGAAGAGGACCGGCAAGCGGTCATAGAGGGGCTTGCTGATGGCACCATCGATATCATCGTCACCGATCATGCCCCCCATCATCAGGATGATAAGCAGATTGAATTCTCGCTGGCCTCAAACGGCATTGTCGGCTTTGAAACCGCGTTTTCCCTGGGATATACCCATCTGGTTAAGCCAGGAAGGCTGACGCTCGCCCGACTGATTGAATGCATGTCGCAAAGGCCGTCCGATATTCTGAAACTCAGTCGCGGAACCCTTGATATCGGAGCACCGGCGGATATCACTTGCTTTGATTTGGAGAACGCGTTTATTTTCGACAAAGATACCATGCTCAGCAAATCCAGAAACACTCCGTTTCACGGGCATGAGCTTTTCGGGAAATGCATATTAACGATAATGGGAGGAAGACCGACCTATGAAGAACTTCGCTGACCGACTGACCGGGAAAATCAAGGAATTCAACAATCCTACTGTTTTGGGACTGGATCCCAAGCTCGATTACGTACCGTCTAACATTCGGTCTAAATGGGCGAAGAATGAACCGGACGTTCAAACCGCATCCGCCATGGCGATTCTGGAGTTTAACAAGGCATTGATTGACGCGACATCCGATATCATCCCTGCAGTTAAAACACAGTTTGCCTATTACGAGATGTATGGTATTCAAGGAATCCGGGCGCTCAAAGCGACCATTGAATATGCACGCAACAAGGGAATGTTGGTCATCGCGGACGCGAAAAGAAGCGACATCGGCGCG
>CAYGIB010000405.1:0-1500 GCA_964349735.1 uncultured Oscillospiraceae bacterium
GATCACGTCTCCCCGGGGGAATTTGTCACTCTTTCCATCAATACGGCTTTCCGTGATGCAGGTGTTGATCAGTTGCCGTGAATCCTCGCTGTCGAGAATAGAAAAATTGTTGGCATAATCAAGGCGTGCGGCATGAAAGCGGAGGGTGCGGTACGCGCAGTGATGGAAGGTGCCTCCCCAGAGGCCGGCGATTTCACGGCCGATCAACGTTTCAACGCGCGATAACATCGATCGGGCGGCTTTGTTCGTGAATGTGGCCAACAGAATTCGCTCCGGCGGTATTCCGCTCTCGACGAGACGTGCGACCCGGTAGGTGAGCGTCCGGGTTTTCCCGCTTCCCGCGCCAGCAATGACCAGAAGCGGTCCATCCTCTTCGAGGACAACCTGGAGCTGTTCCGGATTGAGTTCTTTTTCATATTGAATCATGATATCGATTCCTTGTGTTTTGCGTGGGAACGGAACCGATTGCCCCGAATCCATTTTCCCGCCGAGCATGTATTGTTTCCACCTCGACGTCATCCGTTCCGTATCGTTCCCGAGCGTAAAAGGTGAGTGATTGCAGGACGAACATATTTCGGCGGGACTATAGGGGAATAATTCGAGACGGTCAAGTCATTACCCAGTCTTTATACACCCAGAGGTGGATTCACTGCAGCGTCCGGTTCCATGAACGCCTGTTTCGCGTCTGCAGCCGGAGCTTGCGTTCCAGGAAACGCCGGTGTAGAAGAAATCGGGATTCTTTGGAAGAATTATAAAGATTCTTCAGCGATTCATGAACTTGAAAGAAGGCTATGATGCTCGAAACGATCAAAACCCTGATTAGAAGCAAGGATGTTTGCGTATTGGCCACGGTTTCCGGTGGTGAACCGCATTGCTCACTGATGTCCTATGTGACCGACGAGTCCTGTGAAAATTTTTTTATGCTTACACGCAAGGAGACGAAGAAGTACCGTAATCTCGAAAGGAACCGCGCCGTAAGTCTACTCATTGACACGCGGGAAGAGGACATCGATCAAAATCGTAGAGATATACGGGCCCTCACGGTCAGCGGCGTTTATGAAAAACTGAAGGATCCGTTGCAGCGGAACAAGATTACAAAACAATTGCTGGACAGTCATCCACATCTCAAGGACATCATCGAAAGCGCGGATGCCGCAGTCTTCGCGGTTCGGGCAAAGTCCTTTCAGTTTCTGGATGGCGTGAGTCGGTCCCACATTGAGGAAATCGGGTGATAAGGATTGTCAGGAGGGATGAACGTTGTCATGAAGATCCGATCTTCGGCCGACAGACGCAGAACATGAGATGCGAAGATTCTTTTCTCACGTGAAACAAAAGGAGGGGAAGGATGACGACCGAGGATGCCAAACAGAAACTCTTGAAAACGCGAAAAATGGAGTGGAAACGGAATGTCTGGGTGATTTGCGGAATTGATGATCAGGGAAAATATCAAACAATACTTGAAAAATATGATGACCATTTAATCCTGTCGGTGCCCTTTGC